>QHYJ01000274.1:37662-44222 GCA_003223255.1 Acidobacteriota bacterium
GTTCATATTCTCGACTTCGAGGTTTGGCCAGGTGCTTTGAACGACAGGACCGGGGTTTGCCGGAAGCCAGCACGGCCCAGGTGTCCCCAGGACGGGGCATCCCGCTTCCCAGACCCACATGTCGTTCAGGAGTCCCGGAACTTGGGCACCTACAGACGATTTCAATGCAAATCCAAAGCCGCCAAACAGCCACTTCCTTCCGGAGCTGTCGCTCCAAGTCATCCCGAAATCCCTGCCGCCCGGCGTGTTGAGATCGGCGCTAGGAGGAGTTGGCACGCTCGCCGTGGCATAGTTGTCGGCCTTGTTGGTGCTGGCGATATACCACGATTTCCAATTCCAGTCGTTGTGCTGGCAATCCACCAACACGTCCGACACATTGGCGGTTGCAATTCCTGTGTAATTGAACACGTTGCACGGTTGCAGCTGGCTCGTCGGTTGCAGAAATACCGAAACGTTGTAAATGCCGCCGTTCGTAACCGGCGTGGGGAACGTAAAGCTTGTGTTCCCGGTCACGAAAAGATCGTCACCCGCGTTGTCCTGCAATTCCGCCGTATTCCCTGTGCCGGGAACCAGCCCGACAATGGAGCCGCCAATGGTGAAAGACGGCTGCGGACAAATGATTTGCACGTTCGTAATGCTGGTGTTGAGCGTCCCTGTTCCGTTGAGCACGGTGCAGGTTTGCGCCGGGCTGGAAGGCTGAGTCAGAATCGTCACGCCGTAAGTGGCTCCAGCGGGGAGCGGCGTCGCAAACGTGAAGTTCACATTGCCAGTGCCGTTAATGGTGAGGTTGTCCGCGCCGTTGTCTTGCAATACCATTCCCGTTCCCATCAATCCGGAAATGGACCCGCCTACCGTAAAGATATTCCCGCACGTAACTTGCAGGTTCGTTACATTAGCTATGGCCGTACCGCCGGCGTTAGTCACGCTGCAGTTCTGTGACGGAGTGGCTGGCTGGGTTTTCACCGTCACTTTATAAGTCGCGCCGCCGGCGACCGCGGTCTTGAACGTGAAGGCGCCACTCTTTGTAATGGTCAGGTCGTCGCCGCCATTATCCTCGAGCACGAGCCCGGTCCCCGTGAGGCCAACCACCGTTCCTCCAATCGTGAACGGGCCAGACGGCGTTCCTCCGCCTCCGGTCCCGCCCCCTCCGCCAGTTCCTCCACTCCCCCCGCTGCCACCACTCCCACCGGTGGTACCTCCTTTTACGCCGCTGCAGGCTGTAACCACTAGACATACAATGAGTAGATACGCGACAAAAAAACCTTTGGAGGCGACTCTGGTCACTTTCTTTCTCCTTGGACCCACTCCGGTCACTCGATTCTTTCTTTGGCGGAGCGCCACATCCGGCTTGCCCCGACGCATCAGGCTCCACGCTTCCCATGTGGGCGTGACAATGGCTTGGCTATCTGAAAAGATTTCGCTGTCAGCGCTTCGAGGACGCCTTTCTGCAGTTTCAGAATAGTGGCCTCCAATTTCGAGAGGCAATTGGCACATACGGCATATGTGCCCACCTCAGTACTGGCGTTTAGGAACTCGCCCGCGTAAGCGGACGTCTGACATAAGGCGGCAAGAGAATTGGCACAGGGAGGGGAAGTCTGACGATTATTGCGCCTGGGTAAGCTACGAAGCCAGGAGAAGCATCCATATGCTGCAAATGCTGAATTTGTTGCCGGTAAGCTGGGTTACCGGGAGTTGAGAGCTTCCGCAAGCGCGCGCTGGCGTTCTTACTTTGAGGCACTGGCCGGGGCTAAGCGATCCAGCCAAAACTGCTTTTCTTTCTCGAACGCTTTCTTATCCTCGCTGGTAATGCGTCGAATTTCACCCACGCCCTGCTTAACCGAGACCACTTTCCGCAGCACGCCTTGCCGCGAAGTCAAAAAGAGAGTTTGATCGTTTGTCGTCTCATCCACAACAAACAGAACAACGTCGTTTGTGTTGGCCGTCGAAACATCAAACCCTTGCACTACCTTCCCGGTCCGTATCACGCCTTGCTTGACGAGACGCTCTTCTTCCTTCGTTAAGCCCAGCAGAGTGGAAAGATGGGGCGGCAGCTTGGCAGGCAAGCCTTCTTGCAAGGTTTTGTCTACCGCACGAACCATCCTTTTTCGAGCCTGCGGAGTTGGCGAAGGCCGTGCTTGTGCCTGTGTGGCGGGCACAAACATCACCGCCGTGAAAAGGAAAACCGCGGCTGCCGCAAATCGACTCGAGCAATCTCCAAAGAATTTCGACACTCCCCCTCCAAACCCTTCGTTAGATCTATTATTTCTGGTGTCTCTTGGTAGCCTCGGCCTATACATTCAAACTCATGGGGACTTGGCCAGGGGTTCCACCCTAGCACAAGACGGGAATCATCTCGCAGGGGTTTCGCGATTGACAAGCAGGCGCAGTTCATCTCCCGGAACAGCAAACTAGGTGATGCTGGCCCAGGCAAACCACAAGCTTGGGAATGCCCCGACAAGGGCTTGTCGAGATTTTTCGGACCAGAAAAGTGCATCGTAATCTTAGCTGTGAACTGGCTCAGGTTCTCGGAATCGCACGACCTACAACCTATGGCTTGATCCTAGACAATGACGGGCCGGAATGGTCAAAGAAAATCGCCTAGTTTTCAATGTGATGACGTTCATTCGATTCCCGGTGGAAATTTCTCGATTGACACGCCTCTGCGCGGAGCACTCCGCCGTTTCCTGCCACTAACCCGGCCGTTCATCGCCCGCCTGTCACTATTGCCAGTTGCAGCAGGGCTTTAATCTTATAAAGCTATCGTTGCGCATTACCTCCGAAGAGGCTGCAGCCCTGGCGACCTGACCCCTGAGCAGAAGGGCTGCAGCCATCTATTTTTATCTTCCTGCAAAGTGTGATTCGCGGGCGCGTCGCTCTGGCTTTTACGCTCGTAGCAATACCGACCAAGCCAAAAGCAGCGGCCCGTGCGCTGTGTCACCTACACTGCGACATGTCTGATCGAATCGTTCACAATTTCAGGCATTCTTGAGCAGAAAAGGAACGGTCGCCGAGGGTGTAGACTCGGATGCGGAAGGATTGAGAGAAGCGCTAAGGTGGCTGCTGTGATAACGAGAAGAGGCGCGTGGCTAACGTTGCAAGACATACTGGGCCAGCGATGTCCGCGCTGCCGTTTAGGAACAATGTTCCACCGTTCGATTTTTCGTGGCTGGCCCAAGATGCATTTGCGCTGCCCGGTCTGTGGCTTGCTATTTGCCCGGGAGCCAGGATATTTCCTGGGCGCTATGTACATCAGCTACGTCGTTGGCCTGGGAGTTGTTGCAGTGTTCGGCGTAGTGGTGTGGTCGATCACGGCTTGGGCTCTGACGAAGGATGTCATTGTGGCAGTCGTATTGTTCTTGCCCGTGGCACCTACGATCACGCTTTTCTCTCGCGTCCTCTGGATTTATCTGGATCAAACTGTGGACCCAGAGCAGATTCCCCCGCGGTAGTCAGAGCAAGTGCAGAGCAGAAAGTTCTCAGGCCGTGTATACACTCGACCGTCCTATGTTTTGCCCTGAATGCAAGGCCGAATATCGTCCCGGTTTCACCCGCTGCTCGGATTGCGATGTGGATTTGGCCGAGGCGCTTTCTCCAGGCGACAGTTCGAATCGGCGGACAGACGGTAGCTTGGGGACCATCAAGAGAGTGTGGTCTAGCATCTAGCAAGGACGGAGAAAGGTGCGTCACCTTGTGCGAGCGAGCGGCTCAAAGTGGCCGGGATACTCTTTAAGGTCGATCAACGCCGTCGCCAGTTCCTCGGCTGGGCGGCGCTGGCAGGCCTGATAGCCCTGATGCCTCCCGATCCGGGCACATCGGCGCTCAATGCCAGCCTTGATGCGGTTACTGCGGCTGCAGCGATATTCAGCGGGATTTTCTGCGGCATGCTTCCAGCCGTTCGCGCCTCGCGCGCAAGCTTGCAATCCGCGTTCAAAGATCAGGGAGCAAATGCCACCGGCGGAGCGGGTAGCGTTCGCTTGCGGAAATCGCTGATCGTGGCTCAAGTGGCCATGACTGCTGCGCTCTTGGTCGCCGCTGCGCTTTTCGGCGAAAGCCTCATCCGCACCGAGCGCGTCAATCTTGGCATGCGCATTAACCAGATTATGCAATTCGATTTCTCGCCGGGGTTGATATTCTCCCGCGCAAAGAGGGGCTTTGTTCAATCGACTGCGCGAAAAACTGGCCGCTCTGCCGGGCGTCAGTGCCGTCACCGCGAGCGATCAAAGGCTACTGGCAGGGGGGATGGAAATAGATACGGTCAACTTCGAAGGTTACCATTCGTCGAAGGACGAGGACATAAATCCCTGGGTAAGCCGTGTCGCGCCGAATTTCTTCTCTACGCTGGGGATTCCACTGTTGCGCGGCCGCGATTTCCGCGAAACCGATTCGCTTCCCAGTCCCAAGGTGGCGATCATCAGCGAATCGGCGGCGCAGAAATACTTTGCCGGTCGCGACCCCATCGGCTTCCATGTAGGTTTTGGTGGCGAAGTCCCTCACATCGAAATTATCGGCGTCGTAGCGGACATCCGCCAAAACGACTCTCGCTGGCCGGCCAGCCCCTCCGTCTATTTCCCGTGCGGGCAGCACATCATCTCCGCCTTCTTTTACGTCCGCACTGCGTTGCCGCCCTCCGCGATCATCCGCGCGTTGCGGAATACCGCCGCTCAAACTGCTCCGGGCGTAGCCGCGGCCCATTTCCAAACGCTCACGGAGCAGTTGAACAGCACCTTGCTTGACGAACGATTGCTGACTTTTTTGACGACGGAGTTTGGCCTGCTCGCCGCGTTGCTTGCCTGCGTGGGTCTTTATGGCGTAATGGCCTACGTCGTCGCTCGCCGCACGCGGGAAATCGGTATTCGCGTGGCCCTCGGCGCAAACAAGAGAGATGTATTCCGACTTGTCGTGGGTCAAGGAATCGTGCTCGTCATGGTTGGCGCTGCAACCGGTATCGCCTGCGCTTTGGGTTTGAGCCGCTACCTTCAAAGCCTCCTCTACGCAGTTCGTCCGACCGACGCGCCAACATTTGTGGCTGTTGCCCTGCTGCTCATGGGGATTTCTCTTGCCGCCTGCTACATGCCCGCGCGACGCGCGACGAAAGTGGACCCGATCGTAGCGCTGCGGTACGAATGACTACGGTTTGGAAGGTGATGTTCATGTTGTGGGCTCGACGATTGTGGCTAAGGTTGCAAACTTTGTTCCGCCGCGAAGAGATTGCTCAGCAATTAGACACGGAGATTCAATTCCATCTCGAACAGCAGATCGCCGAGAACGTCGCCGCCGGCATGAGTCACGAAGAAGCCCGCTACGCCGCCATGCGATCTTTCGGCAAACCCACCGTTCTGAAAGAAGAAACCCGCGACACCTGGGGCTGGCTCTGGCTCGAATAATTGGGTCAGAGTCTAGCGTCAGAACATGCGCTCGCTCGCACGCCCGGATTTGCGCTGATTGCGGTTGTGATCATCGCCACCAGCATTGGGGCAAATGTTTCGCTCTTTACGGTCGTACGCTCGGTTCTGCTGAAGCCCCTGCCCTTTAAGGATCCCGAACGGCTGGTGCGGCTGTACTAGCCTCGAGCGATGGCCCCCGAGGAGAGAAGGCAAACAGCTTTTGCGTACTCCTGGCTCAGAGTAAACTTAGGGCTTCGGCGCTCAACACTACGGAGGAAAACGGTGACGCGGACGAGAATAGCCCGGCCTAGGCTCCGGCTCTCTGGCGCTCTCAGTCGCAGGCTATGTGCGCTTGCGCTTCTCTTTGCTACTAGCTCCGTCCTTTCCATGAGCCAAATCATTTCTAATACGAAACAAAATAACGACGCAAAAGCGCACTCGACAGAGGGGCTCGCGCTCGCAAAGGCTGGAAATCTTCAATCAGCGGAAGTGGAGCTCCGGAAGGCGGTAGCTCTGACGCCAGCTGACGCGGGTTTCCTCGAAAACTTGGCCACCGTTCTCGCAATGGAAAAGAAGTTTGACGAGTCAACATCTTACTTCCAGCGAGCGCTGAAAATCGATCCCCAAGACCTGGTAGCTCGCCGCTACCTCGCTGCTAATCTTTGGCAGTTACACCGTTATACAGAGGCTCGACAAAATCTCCGAATACTTCTTAATGCAAATCCGGGCGATCCCCAGGCATTGCTGCTCCTTGGCATGGTTTCCGAGAACATCAGAGACTATGCCACGGCTGCCAAGACGCTCGCGTCCGTACCCACATTAGTGCGTGAGCAACCGGAATCGATCGCCGCGCTTGCGCGGTGCTACTATCACATCGGCGAAACCGAGAAAGCGCGAGCGTGGCTCAAAGAGCTCCAAAACCACTCTGGCGGAGTTCAGGCTACATTGCTTGGAGTACAGATCGCCGACGAAATGCAGGATTACACCACAGCCGAAATGCTGTTGTCCTCCGTAGCGCAAAGTTATTCCGATCAGACCGATCTACGCTACCGGCTGGCCCTTGTGAAATTCCATGCGCAGCGGTTTGAGGAGAGCAGGCAAATCCTTCAGGAGCTCCTACAAGATGGTCACAAGTCGAGTGACGTAAATCGTTTGCTCGCATCGTGCCTTCGGGCA
>QHYJ01000273.1:0-4820 GCA_003223255.1 Acidobacteriota bacterium
GCTTTAGCCATTCCGCGGTGTGGAGCGCCATGATGTTTCCGTACGCTCCCGCGCCGGAAACCATCAGCGGCACGCGACCCAGCAGCGCGATGCTCCACTCGGCGACGACGACCGCACTGGGTTGCGCGTTTTGTATCCCGACGCGGCCGATCCGCTCCATCAGGGCTCCGTCAGCGGAAGAATTATTCCTGCGAACCCCCCTCGCCCTTCCGGCTTATCGGCCCCGGATGTGACTGGAGTTTTCGGCGCGCACGTCGTGGCTGTAGACAATACGACGGGGGCGGTAATCGGCGCAACGATCGGGGGGATGGAGTTGCGCTGCGCCGGGGCCGGTGCAGTTTGACGGCACGTACTAAATTACCGGATTGCCTGCAGGAAGCAGCTACACGGTTTATGCAGAACCGCTCAACGGCGCGGCGAACCCTGCGCAATTCAATAATGCCACGGTCTCGCTTTGCCGCAACGCCAATGAGCGATGCGGGATGGCCGCCACTACAAGCTTGCTTCGTTCCGGTCGTCGATGTCGGCTTAACAAACAAGGACTCGGCCCGGGCCGTGAGCCGCCTTCTTTTTAGTTGCCGACCTTTAGGTCGGTTCTTTTCTCTCGAGAGCCGGTTCTCCATCGCGGTCTCGTACAGAACTCGGGGAAGAGAGATTCTTTCTCTCACGCAGGCGTTAGCCAACTCCCTCCAAAAAGGAGGCCAGGGCCAAGTGACGTCAGGAAAATCGGCTTGCGTTGCCTGGCTTCCGCTCTTGCTGCGTTTTGCAACGCGGTATGAAGCGCGGCGCCGCACATGGAAGAGCCCAGATTGCCAGATGTCCGGCAGATGGGAGGAAAAGCGTCCGGCGAAACGCCGCATTGTTTCGCCAAAAGTGTAAGGAGCCGGGGATTTGGTTGGTGCGTGGCGAACCCACCCACCGAAGCGCGGGGAATTCCACTGCGCATTTCCACGGCGCTGATCACCATTTCCATGCGGGTAATCGCCGCCCGCGAAAGCGCCTCGCCCTCGAACTTCACGTCGAGGCCACCGCCTTTCTTTCCGGCGACGCGGATCGCAGCAGCATATTGTCCCGCGCTCCCAAAGAGAAATTCCCCAAGCCGGTAGCCGAAGCCGCCGCGCGCATCTTCTTCGCGGCGCAACAAGAAAGCGCTCGCTCCATCGCCAAACAAACCGCCGAATTCGCCCGCGACGCAGTCGGGTGTGAGTGTCCGGCTGTGCACGTCCGCAGTGACCACCGCAATGGTCCGTGCCACGCCCGAAGCAATCAGCGATTGCGCCACTGCAAGCGCGTTGAGCAATCCAAGGCAGCCCCCGCCAACATCCAGAGCGCCGCAGTTCTCTCGCGCCAGCAGCCTGGAGTGCAATTGCGCCGATAGTGCAGGATAATCGTGATGCGTTTCGCTGGTGGCGATAATCCAATCGAGTTCCTGCGCTCCGTACGATGCGTCTCGAAGCACCTCCTCCGCGGTTTTCGCGCCCAGCGTCAATTCGTTCTCGCGCTTTGTCGCGTACGCGAGCGACTCGATGCCCGCGCGCTTGCGCAGCTTGCCAATGGGCATACCAAACGCACGGTCCACTTCCTCGGACGGCACGACGCACGAGCCCTGCGCCGAGCATGAAGCTGTGATCAACACGGAGAGTGTGCCGGCAGGTCGGCAAATTCCCCTCTGAGAATGATCCGAAGCCAAAGGCTTTTTGCTCGATTCTCGCAGCGCCGCCAGCACCGACGCTATGCTCGCGGGTTGCTCGTTGAGCACGGACCCGAGGTTCTCAATCAAATCCTCCGTCTCGTTGGGAAACGGCGTCGCGGAATCGACCTCGCGGCGAAAACACGCCTCAATAATGCGACGAAAGGGATCTTCTCCCTTCAGAGAAGGGGTCTGGCGCAGCGCCATCAAAACTCCTCGAGCCAATCGGCCTTTGGTATGGGAAAGAGGGTGTCGAGCATGAGCCAGCAGACTTCACGATACGGCCGGGTGAGACCGATCCGGACAAAATAATGCGGACAAGACATGATCTTGTATTGGAATTGAGAATTCAAGAACCGCTCCAGGCGAGCGGCGCGATTCGCCCCGCGATTCTCCGCGGCATCCGTAAAGTCCAGCCAATCGCGGTCAACCACGGGCAGGTCCCGCGCGACTTCACCTGAAAAGAGCACCAGCGTGGCTCGCAGCTCATTCCCGTAAAGCTCCAGCCGGAGATTCTTCGTGTGGCAACCGCAGATCGAGCGCCTGGCCTCGGTCGGATAGGCGTAAACGCCGCTTCCCTGCCGGTTTTCGTGAATCGCGCATTCAAACAGGCCGCGCAGAGAGTCTGAACATTCCGCCTTGCCGAGATAGCTGGCTACTTCCGGCTCAGCGACCGCAGCGGTCTTTCGAAAGTCTCTCATAGAAACTCGGTCCTCAACGTGCGGGGACGCACCGGAAAACGGCGTCAGGGAAAACTCCAGGATGTCGCCTCGCTGATGAGGAAAGTAATTCCAGCTATGAGCGGAAGCGGGAATTGGCCGTATCGATTGAAATTTCTGTCTCTCGCGTTGCTTGACGGCCGCGTTTCTAAGAAGACCGAACAACTCTTCTGCCGTTTTGGCTGTGAAGCCGGTGGTGCAGAGCATGCGTTCCATCTCTTTCAGAAATCTTCCATCTGTTCGGGTGACCCGCGGAAGGCGCACTCCTGGGCCTGACGGCGGAGCGCATCTTCGAGCGCGGTACTGCGTTCGCTTACGAAGAGCGAGCCGCTGGTAAACGCGGTGAGGTGGTTGAGCGCCAAAAGGCGGTCTTCCGCTTCGCGCTGCGATTCGAGAACGCCTCCGCGCCGGATGTGGACTGGCGTGACGCCTCGTTCGAGCAGCGCCGGACCTATCATCAAAAACCGGTGACAATGCAAGGGATCTTCTTCGGCGCACATCAAAGCAACCTTCTGCTGACGCGAAAGTTCAATGACGCGCTCCACACCAGCAACGAAATCGCGCGCCTTGCGCCGGAGAGCGTAATCGACTACGCCGTCCGCTTGGTAGACACGTGGGTCTGTTGGCCTACCCCCCCAAAGATTCTCCGAGAAATTCATACTTGAAACCCGCATCCCGTAGGTTCACTTCGAGGGAGTCTTGATTGAATTGCGGAAAGCGAAAGCTAGCTGGCCGGCTGCGCACATCGCATACTGCCTGAATTCCGTGTCCCGCAAGCATAGAAAGGAACTCCTCCAATTCCAGATTGGAGTGGCCGATGGTGAACACGGTCGGCGTGGGCTGTTGCACGGAAGTCATGGAGGGATGGCCAGTAAGGCTAGTGTTTATTGTGCCCAAAACTCGCCGTATGCGGCAAGGAAGCCTAACTTGCATGAGATTCGAGCTCGCTGACCGCCCGGTCGAGCTCTTCAATCAGCGGACTCATTCCGGCTTTACGGAACACTTCCACGAGCGAGCGGTAATACCAGAGCGTGCCTTCCTTCTTTCCTCGGAATTTCTCGAAGGCTGAATCGCCATGCACGCGCAGGTCGTGGATGGTCTCGCGAACATTGGAAAGCTTGTCCGCAGCGGAGACCAGCCGGACATCGTCTGGTTCACTCGCGACACATTGAATGTAAGCACGCTTGCGCTCAAGCCAGGGAGGCTTGGGTTCCGTATAGGAATCCGTGCAGCCGTCGACGATACGCGCCACACGAGCTCCGAATTTTCGGCGAATCTCCCGCAGCCGTGGCAGGCCGCCTTGATCCTCGACGGCGTCATGAAGCAGCGCGGCGATCGCCATCTCCTCGTCGCCTCCATATTCAATGACGATGGAAGTGACGTTCAAAAGATGGCCGACGTAAGGGCGCTCGGTTCGCTTGCGGATTTGCCGGGCATGTAAACGCGCTGCATAGCTCAAGGCTTCGATAAACCGGGTAGTCACTAAGCGCTCTCCGTTTGTGGATTTCTTGCGCACGATGGGCCCTGATCCCCACTCAGAGACGGTTCAAACGATCTCGCGTTCACCTGCGATCTGTCGCTGTACTTGTTCGCGGAATTCCATCGGATGATAGATCTTTTCAAAAGCTTCGGGCGTTCCTCCCGTGCCTTTCACGATCACCGTTCCGTAGCCCATCAACCTTCCAAGTGCGGGCTCGTCTACGGCGATGCTTTCGATTCTCGACAACAGAATCTCCAAGGTGCGGCGCTCGGCGATGCCCGTCTTCACAATGACTCGTTTGCTGGTTACCGCCATCTCCGTCGCGTTGCGCTTTAACATACCGGCGAAAAATAATGCCCCGCCAGCAAGCAAAAGCACCAAGCCAAGCCAATAAACCGCCGCCGGAACTGCGTGGCCTTTCGCCTTTGCTCCGAGGGAAGCCCAGGCAATGGGGATTGTAATTGCCAACACCGCTAGAAGAACACCGATGGCTGCATGCCCCAACATGACGATCCAATGCAGCTTGGTCTCGTACTGCACGGATTCACCCGGGATAAGATGTTTTTCGACGTAGCTCAAGGACACTCCTCAGGAAGGCTGGTGCCGCGGACGCACACGGCTGCTGCGAATTATAACCGGATGCGCCGCCTCATCAACAGCCGCGAGATGTAAAGGTAACGATCAGAAACTTGGTAGCGCTAACAGGAATCGAACCCGTATTTCGGCCTTGAAAGGGCCTTGCGCTGTATAAGGTATAACTTAGCGTAGTATTCTGCATTAACGAATTGACTTTCTGCATTGTTCGTGGGAGACCTACATTGTTGGCAATGCAGGAGGAAACGATGAGCGACAGAGCGACGGCAGCGCAGATCGAAGCGGTAAACGGACGCCTGAAAAAGGGCGAAGGCTGGATCGGCTATCGCTTCTCCAC
>QHYJ01000273.1:4902-5780 GCA_003223255.1 Acidobacteriota bacterium
AGCAGCGCGTGGCACTCTCCAGCGCGGCGTTGTGGTGCTGCCTTCCGAATCTGGGCGTCTGTCCTACGAATATCTTCGCGATTCCTACCTCAACGGTAAACCTGAGCAAGCCTCGAACCCGAAGATCAAGCACCTCGATAAATTCTTTGGCGGGATAAAGGCGACCGCAATCACGACTGATCTTCTCCGATCGTACATTGCCAGCCGGGGATGCAAGGTCGCCGGTCCCACTGTTCGCAGGGAACTGTCGATCCTTCGCGCCATGTTCAACGATGCGTTGAAGTCGAAGAAGATTTCTCACGATCAGACGCCGTGGTTCCCCATGCCCAAGGATTCCGAAGCTGCCGGGAGCTACATCTACCCCGAAGACTTCGCCAAGATTTTGGCTGCCCTGCCCACGAAACAATCGATCGACGCGAAGAACGCCAAGGTCAAGCGTCAGGCCGGTCGGCGCAACGGGACCATCCTGCGGGGACGTGTACGAGAGTATCACCATCTGCGTCCGTTCTTTTGCTTCCTATACGCCACGGGCTGCCGCGTCGGTGCGGCTGAGAAGATCACCTGGAAGATGGTACGCAAGAAAAAAGACGCCGAGTTCGTAATCGATTTGCCAGCGGAGATCATGAAGACGAAGAATGGCCTGTCCTTGACGGTGACCGGCAAGCTGATGCAGAAACGTCAACGATTATGTGAGCAAACAGTTCCACGTCCAGGGCGGATTCGTTTTCGATTCGACGAACTACCGGATGGAGTGGAACAAAGCATGCGCCAAAGCTGGCCTGCGCGACTTCGATGAGAAGACCCGGACCCGTGGCGAAGAGGGCGGCGCACGGTTGCATGACTGCCGGTGCTCCGGTGCCGTCAACCTGCTGCGTGCC
>QHYJ01000275.1 GCA_003223255.1 Acidobacteriota bacterium
GAAACAGCCGCAGAAGGGTAGAGGTCTTTCCGGTCTGACGAGCCCCTGTGAGCACCATGACCGGACGCGTTCGTGCCGATCGCTGCAGTTTGGGCTCTACATCGCGTGTAATCCACATGGTTATAATATGCGATAGAATCGAATATATCGCAAGCCATGTGAGAAGAGCCATTGCGGGAAAGGTGTGGGTCCTGGTAAGCACCGATGCTTGGCATCGAAAATTACAAAACGAACTAGGCTAAGTACTTTGGCAAGGACGCGTTGGCAGAAAGAAGGAAATCGGTTAAGGGCGAGCGGCCGACCCCAAGGCAGGTAGAATATGCTTTGACATATGCGCACCACGGTCCGCCTGGATCCAGCGCTCATGGCCAAAGCGAAGGAAGAGAGCGCCCGTACGGGCGAGACGCTTACGGCGATGATTGAACGCGGACTTCGTCTGGTCCTTGCTGGGTCCCGACGGAGCCGACGTAGGACGATCATTCGCATTCCCGCATCACGCGCCGCTGGCGACCTGCGTCCCGGAGTGAATCTGGATGACTCGGCCGCGCTCCTGGATATTATGGAAGAGCGCAGGTGATTCTCCCTGATGTCAACGTCTTGCTGCACGCCTTTCGCCGGGATTCGCCACGTCATGCTGAGTTTCGCCGGTGGCTGGAAGCGCTGGTCAATGCTCAGGCAGCCTACGGTATGGCGCCCCGCGTGCCTGCTTCTGTGATTCGCATCAGCACCCATGCGCGCATTTTCGTTCAGCCAAGTACCCTCGACGAGGCGATCGAGTTCTGCCGCATCTTACTAACGCCGCCGGATACCTGCACGGTCGTGCATCCGGGCGAGCGCCACTGGGAGATTTTCGTAGATCTCTGTGGTAAGGCTGGGGCCACGGGAAATCTCATCCAAGACGCCTGGTTCGCTGCTCTCGCCATCGAGTCTGGGTGCGAGTGGGTGACGACAGATCGTGACTACAGTAGATTCCCTGGGCTCCGATGGCGGATACCGTTTTAAGCTCACCCACTCTCAATCGTCCGGCCGAACCGGTTGGATGAAAGGATCAAAACGGAATCTCGTCGTCGGACTCGCGCTCCCAATTCCCTTGCTGCGTCAGCGCGCGGCGCGCCGGGCGGGCGACTGCGGAATCGCCGGAATCGGCGACACCGGTGCTCCGGTTTCAAGCACCTCTGCGATCTCTCGCAGTTCCCGGATCACCTGGCATGGCTCCGGCGGTTTCTGAAGGAGGCGCTCGAGAAAGTATTGATCGCATCGCTGGAACCTTAGCTCACGCGTAGGATATTCGTCACATCAACCTGGACCAGACCGGAAGCGGTGGCGAGCCGCGCTAGAATACACAGTGTTCTCAAAAACTCTGCTGCTGTTTTGTCGTCCCCGTTGATTCTTTTCTCGGCGTTGTCAGCCGTCACGTTCCTACTGTTGCTGGTTCTCTTCTGGAGGCACAATCAGTCCGCCTACAAGCGCCTGTACTCCCAGTGGGAACGCTCGTTCCCCCAACGCTGTGGCACTTTAGCGGAATGACCAATGAAGGTGCGGGGTTTTCAGGGTTTTTGGGGATGAAGGACCGCATCCAAGCTAGGACTTGCAATACACCGGAAAGGAAAGCTGGCGACTCTGGCGTTTTGACACTGCTGGCAGACAGAAGCTCGGAAAGGAGCCGAGTCGTTATTATCTGAGGCATTTGTGTGCCTAACGGCATGTCTCATTTGGCCGTCGATTGAGCAACGGCTATGCACTGCCACTGTCCCACGGATTAACGAGATCAATGCCGCAGTCAGAAAAATCGGCAACATTACGGGTCGCCACCTGCGCTCCTCTGAGGCGAGCAATCGCGGCGATCTGCGCATCTGCGTGGTTTATTGGCTTGCCCAGCGAGCGCCGATGAGCAGCGATTTGAGCAAACGGGCGCGCTGCCTCGCTCTCAAAACCCAGGACCCGACCTCCCAAATCCTCGTTAAACATATCCTCGGCGGCACGCAAGAGCCCCTGCCGACGCTTGCCTTGCGGGAACAGTTCAATTCCCAAGAGGATTTCCGCCTCCGTAACCGAGGTCGTGAATAGTTCCGTCGATGGTTTTTTCGCAACCCAGTCGGAGACTTGGACTGCGGGCGTCGGCCTCATGAGCTCCGAGAGCACGTTCGTGTCGAGAATGATCATTCGTCAAATTTCGGTGCTTCCCGAATCAGATCGCGCCGTGGCAGAGTCAACTCAAGCCCCCCAAATGCAGCAAATCGTTTTCGAATGGCGTCGGAAAGGCTCTCTGTCACGGCTGGAGAAGCGCGCAGAGCTGACCGCAAGATCTCCCTTGCTTCCTCTTCCATCGACCTTCCGTGATGGGCGGCACGAACTCTTAACCGCGTCTTCGTTTTCTCATCAAGTTGCCTAATCGTGAGCGTAGCCATAGGGCAATGCTAGCATTGCTAGCAGAAGTGAGTCAACGCCCATCAGGGCATCTGAGGGCATCCGCAGCAGCCGGCGTTTCATAAGTTTGAAAACGGGTCTCTCAGTGGCATGCGTGTCACGGTCGGCATGATCTTGGGACAGATCGGTGCTGGCCATACATAGAGGAGTTGTTGGCGGACTATCCTTATTTGCAGCGTGAAGACATTCTTCAAGCGCTGCGCTATGCCGCGTGGCTTGCCGAGGAGCGCGAAGTTACTCTCCCTCGCGCATGAAGCTTTTAGTGGACATGAATCTCTCGCCGCGCTGGGTTCCTTTCCTCTTGGACGCGGGCCACGAGGCGGTTCACTGGTCCACCTGGATGAAACGATTTTTGCTCTGGTCGCCTGACCAATCTGTGATGCTAAGTGATTCCGTTTGACATCAATCCAGATAGTATGACATCATCTTGGCATGAGAACGACGCTTTCCTTGGACGATGATCTAGTGCCCCAGGTGAAAACGTACGCCGAGAGCCGGGATATCACGGTCGGCAAGGCCGTGTCCGAGTTAGTTCGGCGAGGGCTGCATGCACCTTTGCGGACCCGGATGGTCAACGGATTCCACGTCGTCGAGTTACCTACGAGATCGCCCGTGGTTACAAGTGAACATATCCAGAAGCTTGAGGAAGAGCTTGATTGAGCGCTGGTTTCTTACTGCACGTCAATGTTCTTATCGCCGTCGCTTGGCCTGCCCATCAGGCCCACCAAAGAGTCCAGCAATGGGCCGCTCTTCATGCAAGCGATGGGTGGGCAACGTGCCCCTTCACGGAGACCGCATTCGTCCGTATTCTCTCCAACCCGGCGTTTTCGCCGAACGCACTCACTCCCGCCGACGCCCTTAGCCTGCTGCGGGCCAATTTAGGTCATCCGGCCCATCGCTTCTGGGCCGACGATATTAGTTTTCTAGGAGCGGTTGAACCGTTCGCGGAAAGACTTGTGGGACACCAGCAAGTTTCCGATGCTTACCTCCTGGGACTTGCAATACACCGGAAAGGAAAGCTGGCGACTCTGGATCGGGGCGTCTTGACGCTGCTGCCAGAGAGAAGTGCGGAAAAGAGCAGAGTCGTTATTATCTGAGGCATCGGTTAGCGCTGCCGCGCAAAGCGCTCCAAGTCGTCGGCTTCGAGCAGGGCAGCGGTCTTATCGATGTTAAGCGGTGTGAACTGACCACCGTCGCCGAACGTCACCAAATCGAAACGGCCTCGCCGCTGCGACGCAGGGGCCTGCAACAGGAGCCGCACCGCACGCCCGATCAGCCCACTGACGCTCGTGCCGGATTCCGCGGCATGCTTCTTCAAACGCTCCAACAGACGGTCATCTAGCGTAATTGTCGTGCGCATGATGCAGGATCATACCTCATTTGCATCACACTGTATCAAGCTTAGCCATGCACCACGTCTCCGTCTTGACGAGGGCTTTCCTAGAGCCGCAAAGAGACTCGGCGTTCGTCTCTTATTATACGTTAGTTTGAACTGTCCGCACCGGCCTAAGACAGCAGCGATTCCGCCGGTTTGCTGAGCAGCACCACCTGCCTTTTTGTGGGATTGTCCGTCTCGCTCCCGGCGCATAGTCACTCTGCCCGAGCTGTAGATACTTAATAACAGATGACGCCGGCGCACAACCCCGATGCACAATGATCGCCGGATTCGGGTTGAGCAACATGTTAGTCAAGCATGTGGTGCTGAGATCGCGGGCAAGAAGTATCGTCTGGCCGCAAGGGTAAACTACCAGACGCAACGAGTCTTCGGTCTTTATCACATCTTGACCCACGCGGAGTATGACCGAGGAGATTGGAAGCAATGAGCACGATGACAGTCGACGTTGACGAGAAGACATATGGGCAATTGCTACGCCGGACGCAGCGATAGCCCGGTGGTCCCCGTTGAAAAAATCACCCGGCCAGCGGCCAGCTGCGTGGCAGGCACAGACAGCCGTCGGGCGCCACGGGTATTTGGCCATATTTAATTCAACGGTCAAGTAGTCTTATCGAAATGTCGCCAAGCAAGCTCGAAATCATGTTGAATGTCGCCGCACCCATGCACAATGGCGAAGAGGAAGAATCGCTCCATCGGTCTCACGGCCGACACTGCATACGCGCGATGGTTGCCGAACTGGTGCTTCCAATAGCCAGCCAGCAAGCCGCGCAGTGGCAGCCCGTATTTCTACCGGCTCGCTCTCTACGCGGTAGGTCGTCCCGCTTTTCTGTGTTCTCTTGAAGCACTTCAATCCGCTCGACTCCAGTCGCCGACGCTGTCCGATCAATACTGCCAGTTTACGGTTACGCTTCCTTCGCCGCCCGTAGGGACGGTGTACGTGTGATTGCTTCCCTCTTCCCAGGTCAAAGTGCCATCGGCAGCGATCTTGATAAACTTGAACTGGATCGTTTGCTCTGCGGGAACGGACACGATCAGAAACCAGCTTGGAGAAATCCGGCAGGCCGCAGGTCGTTCCGTATTGTCGAATGTTGGGCGATGCTGGGTCCAGTTGCCGAGCTCCGCTATATCCCCGGTGAGAAGGATGCGGTCCCCCTGGTTCGCCGTCACATTGTTTACGGTGAACCTCACCGGAATCAGCTGAGCCGCGCGGGCAGTGAACGGAATCGTCGTTGCCGCCTGCCTCGGAGAGCTTGAAGGCCGTGGATTTTGAATTTCGTTCAGCAGCCACGAGCTGAGGAGCCACAGCTCGCGGCCCTTCTGGGTTGAGCAGAGCTTCTCAGCTTCTGCCGCCCCTTCTTGGGCCCGCTCGACATCGCCACTTTCCAGCGCCCACTTGGCGCGCTGCCGAAGCCAATAGGCTTGGTCGATCAGCAACAGCAGAGGTGCAAGGTCGGCCCCGCAACGCAAACAGGTCGGAGAGTTCCGGAAGCGCGCTTGGCAGACGGGACACCTGAACTTCGCGCTTTCCTCGGTTCCCATCAACGCCCCTCCACGAAGAACAGCAGCTCGCGCAGGTCAGCGGTAGCTTTTTTCAATGCTCCGGCGTCGTTCGAGCGGATCGCTGCATTGATTTTTTCGTGCAGGTCGATCGCTTCTTCCCGATCTTCTTCATGCAGCGTGCCCATTACACGCTGCGATTGCTCGACGAGGTCAGACGCTTCCTTTACGATCTCAAGGGCTTGCGGCAGATCGGCCACTGCTTTGTCCGGGGGGCCGGTCGCAACCAGCTCACTCGCCTCATCGGCGTCGTCGGAGGCGAGTTCCTCTTCATTGATGTGCAGGCCCGCGGCACTGTGAGATGTATAGAGCGCTTTCATGCGCTCGCGAGCTGCGGCGATCTCCGCAGGGCTCTTCTCCCGCAGGGCACGTGCGATGGTGATCTGTTTCGACTTACCCGTCTCCTTTTCAATGGCCGTGACGCGCAAGATGCCGTCTATGTCAAGGCTCATGCGGCAGAGCACTTCGTTCGGCTCTTCCATAGGCCGCAGACCCTCAATGTGAAAATCTCCCACCAGGATATTCTTGAGCGCGTCGTCCTCCTCGCCCTGATAGATCTCGATTCGCACCGAGGTTTGATAGGGGTGCGCGGTTGCGTAGCTTTCCGTGCGGGTGACCGGCATCGGTGTGTTACGGTAAATGTTGGGGTGATAGCAATGTGGCTAGGGGAAGCCCCCGCGCTCTCCCAGGTAGGAAGGGCCGAAAGAAAAGGGACAGACATCCACGAGCACTCGCTCGACTCCATGGCCGGCGAGTCGAGAGGCCAGGACCCCCGCACCGAGAGCCACGCACAGGTCAGGGTGTATGTCCTGGCGGGGCTCGAGTGTCGTCAATTCCCGCAGCCTCCGGGAGATCAGGGGTGTTCGGGTGGAGCCGCCGACCAGCAAGATTGCGTCGATGTCACTCGGGCCCTTGCGCGCATCCTGGAGCGCTTTCGAAACACTATCGAAGGTGGATTCGATCAGCGGCCGGATCATCTCTTCGTACTCTTCTCGGGAAAGTTCCACATCGAGGTGCAGGGGTTTCCCGTCCTGGCTCACCAACGCTTCCTCCCGCACGCGGACGTAGGGTTCAAAACTCAGCTTCTTCTTGGCTTCCTCGGCAGCCCACCATAACCGGGCATGCGCGACCGGATGGCCGTCTTGGAGCTTAATCCCATGCTTGTTCTGGAATTCCCGCTCCAAGCGCTCCAGCACGAGATTGTCGAAATCGTCGCCCCCCAGTTGGTTGTTTCCGTGGCTGGCCAGGACTTCGGTGACGTCGCCCTCGACGCTTACGATCGACACGTCAAAGGTCCCGCCGCCAAGGTCGTAAACCATGGCGGTGTGATGCGCCGCGTCGCCGAAACCGTACGCGAGGCTGGCGGCGGTCGGCTCATTGAGGATGCGTACGACTTCCAAACCGGCAAGCTCGCCAGCCTCGCGGGTGGCGTTGCGCTGAGCGTCAGAAAAGTAGGCCGGTACGGTAATGACGGCTCGTCTGATCGGTTGATGGAAAGCTTGTTCAGCCCATTGCACCAGTTGGCGAAGAATCAGCGAGGAAATCTCCTGGGGCGTGAATTCCTTGTCCGCGAACTTCACCGGCTCGGTCGAGCCCATCTTTCGCTTGATGCTTCGAATGGTCAGATTCGGATAGAGGAGCTGCTGGTGACGCGCCTCCCGGCCCACAAGCAGCGTGCCGGCAGAGGAGAAACCCACACAAGATGGCAGCATCTTGTCGGCCTCGGGCCCCAGAACTTCCACCTTGCCGTTTAGGAAAGCTGCGATCTCCGAGTTCGTGGTTCCGAGATCGATACCGACGATCAGATCAGTCATGGTTTTCTCCTGGATGCGTCCCTGCCGGCCGGCGCGAAACCTTCACCTGTGCTGGCCGATGAACTTCGCCCTTCCATTCGTAACCCGCTCGGTACACTTCGAGCACCGTTCCTTCGGCTTGCTGATCGGTCTCTTCTACATCCACTGCGTCCATCGACCTCGGATCGAAGGACTGCCCATCACAGGCAATCTCCTGAACGTCGAATTGCGCCAGCGTGTCATCTAGGCGCTCCAGGTTCATCTGGTAAGCCTCCTCAAGCGCCGCTGAGGTCTCGAAGGCTCGGCGAAAGGCGCGATTGCGGGCCAGAAGCCGGGCGGTCCAACTGGACTGCATGGGATCGTTCATCCTCTCCCGGGCCGCGCGCACCTGATCAAGGCCCCGAGCCAAGCGGTCGCGCAGATCGAGAAGGACGTCGAGCACTTCCCGCCGAGCGCGTTCTTGAGCCTGACGCTCCATTTCCGGAAGTTCCGGCGCCAGATTCGCGAGCGGGGCGAGGGTCTCGCTGAGTTGCTTGAAGCTCCGGCCCTGCAATTTGACTTCCTGGGTTAGCGCAGTCATCGCCGCCCACATCGAATAAAGGTCGCAGCGGCCATTGCTGACCGGTTTCGGCTCCGCCCCAACCAGCGTGGAGAGTAGTTCGCCGCCAAGCCCTTGCGGGGATTCCTCATCCGCCAATAACCTGTCGAGCCAGGCTGCAAAGCTGCGCAGAATTTCTTCGCGGTCTAGTCTCACTTCTCCCTCAAGGCCGCCACCCAGGGGCCTGGTCCCGTGAATTTCCTCTCCGAGCCGGTCGCCGGCACCAGATTAGCCAGGGGGGCATGCGGATCCCCGGCAAAAAACAGGAGCCGGGCGCGGCGCCGCGGATCCCGCAAAACTTCGTAGGCATCGCGGATGCGTTCAAAGGCCGCAGGCGCGCGATCGGGTGGATTCTCCTTCACCTTGCGAAGATAGGCATCGCGGATCATCTCAACGCTGGCATCCGGCGAAACGCCGAGTATCTCTCTCGGGTCTTCGTCCAATCGGATGTTGGCATGCGCCATCGTCTTCAAAACAAGTCTCCCGTTACCGGAAAGTCGCGAAGATCCTTCTTCTGTCGCTTCTCCCGGGGTGGGCTCATTTCCGCCGCCGGATGAGCCGCATCTTCTAGGGCGGGGAACTCGTCGTTCGTTTCGAGCTCCTCTTCACACAGAGATGCAGTGTTTTCCCCAAAAGGAGTGCGGAACCGAGAGGCTTGCTGCTCGGGAAATGCACAGAAGCGCTGCTCGCGTTGAAGCACTGCGTTGATCTCCTCGGTAGTCATGGAAGAGTCGTGCCAGCTCTCGGAATCGAGCCACCAGAAAAAGCTCCACATCGTGTTGCGGCGGGCTCGCCGCAGCTCCACCGCCTCTTTGATGACGGAAAAGTCCCGCTGGCGCCGTCCAAGCTCGACGGCCGCCGCGATACAGTCGTTGCGGCGGTCAACCTCCCACTCCGGCAGGGCCCGGGCGCGAAGCAGCAAGAACCGTGCTTGCGTGTTGCCTCCCATTCCGAGGCCCCGGGCAGAAATCAAGTAGGCCAGCTCTTTTTGGTTGTCGCGCAGCGCCGCCTTGCCGAGCAAGTCCATTTGCCGGCTCTCCAGCTTGCCGGGGCCTTTGGCCAGCTCTTCTGCAAGCCGTCCGTGCCACGACTTCGGGATTGTGAGCGTCGCGCCCATATCGTCGACGAGAGCGCAGACACGAGCTACCGCCAAGGCCAACGAGTCCGCAGAATCCAGGGAGATTTCTTGCCGAAGATACCGATCGAGATCCGCCTGCTCGAGTCCGCAGAGCTTGCCTGCTTGTCGGCAGGCCAGAACCGCGGCGTCGGAGTTCCTGAGCAAGCGGCCGATCTGGCTCAAAAGGCTGGCCGCCTGTTCGGTATTGCCGCGAATCACCTCGCCGGCCCAACGCAGAGCGAGGAGAAATACAGGTCGATCACCCTCCTGAGCTTGGGGCAGCGCTTCGAGAGCTGCCAGGTCCTGTTCCACCAGGTGCGGCTTTCGCTGCCGGAGATGACGAGCGGCCCGGAAGACGAGCAGGCGAAGCGCAGCTCGGCGAACCTCAGGGTTCACGGCGTCGAGCTTCTGCACCTCTTCCAGAAAGGCGGTGGCCTTGTTGAGCGCTCCTCTGTTTTCGGCCGACTCCATCAGGTAGAGCAGCGGCTGGCAGTGATTCGGCAGCGCTTCGTGCCAACGCTCGGCTACGTAGTCGGCAACCCGCCAATCGGACTCTTCCCTTGCCCAGTTCAACCACAGATCGAAAGCCTCCCGGTGCGGGTCGATGCTGCAGGCACGCTCGAAGAGTTCATCTGGTGAAAGGAAATAAAAATCACGCGTTTTGCCCTTCGTCTCCACCGCGCGAATAGCGGGCGGCTGATCCTCGTAATAGGCTTCGAAGCCCGAGAAGCGAGCCACGAAACTTTTCCGCAAGTTGTTCAACATCTCGGCGGGCATGTCTAGCAATAACTCAGCCATATGCAGGTAGAGCGCGGCCGCTTCCTGGCTTTTTTCCTGAAACCATCCCTCCGCGACCGCGTGTTTGCGAAATTGCTCCCAATGGGCGCATATGAGCGGCTCCATTGGTTCGCGGGAATTCTCCTCCGACCAGGCGAGCAGGCGCCAGAAATAAGCGTTTTTGATCGAGGGCCCACCCATTGCAGCCCGAACCTTTCGCAGGGGCAGCTGAAGCTCCAGGGCACGCACAGAGATGTGCTGTCGCAGGCGTTCCAGCAACTCCGGGTAGGCAAGGTTGCAAGCAACTGTCGCACGCTGGATCGCCACTACGATCTCGCCTTGCTCCATGGTTTGAAACGCAGAGTCTAGCGTTTGGAGCGCCCCTCGCAGCGACGCTGTGTTTCCACACACCTGCTCGACCAATGACTCCGCAGCGGGGGGCAAGCGTTTGCGGGTTCCGGCACCAAGCATGGCCCGCATGGCTGGAATAAGCCGTGCCGGTGCGGAAGCGGGATCGACGAGCTCAAGGCACCGTTCGCAGGCCTGGTCATCCTGGCGGTAGAAATACGCAACGGCACGCACCAGCATTTTCCACGAAGCCAAGGCACTGCGATGAGACACTTCCGGAAGCGCCAGAGCCGATTCTTCAACAGGCCCGGTGGTCACCGCGGCGAATGCTTTGACGAGGGCGGACGCAGCCGTGGACAAGGGGTGGTCAGCAGCGAGCGTCGCACACTGCGCGACGGCATTGAGATCGCACACCTCATCCTTGACGAACGTTTCGATTGCTCTTCGGGTTTCCACGGGAAGAACTGGGTCGCCCAGGGGCCTCAGCAATCCGTCTAGGTTTCCATCGGAAGCGCTGACGAGAACGCTGGCATGGACAAGCCTCGCCGCCGACCCCGAGTGGCGCGCTCGCACCAGTTCGAACAGCTCTTTGGCTTCTTTCTTCAGGCCCGCTTCTTGCAGCGACCAAATGCGTGCTCCGTAAGCATCCACCAACAGGGCCTCCGATTCCGGCCGGCCGCAGCGCCTATGAATCTCTTTGGCTAGCTCCACGGCGGCTTTCGTCTTCCCTTTGGCGACAAGGCTGCGCACTTCCTCCTCCTGTGGGATGGGCGCGCCTGCATCCCGCCTAGGAAGCGGTGGAGGGGGCTGCCTGGTTTCTTTGTTGCGTTTCTCAACTACGCTTCTGCGCATGCTTCCGGTTTTCCCGTAGGAGCCACGGTAACCAATGGCACGACCGAGGGCAACGACGAATCTGTCGCGTCGTGTGGATGGTTGTGGAAAACCCGCAAACTTTAGCGACCGAGCGGGTCCTGCGTTATCAGAGGGTCGGCCATCCCCTAGCCGATGTCGCAGCGCGTTGACCTCCTCCCGTCCCTGAAGGGAGAGGATTCCTACGGGTCTCATGCATACGCACGAATACCTTCGGTGGGTTCCTGACGACGGGCTTACATCACCCGAAGGATACGAACAGGCTAGCAAGGCGAGCCCCGCCTCTCGGATATTGCAGGCTGCCACAAAATCTGCGTTGGCTGAGAAACCGCACTCCATACGGACGAATTTCGCTTGCCTCTTGCGGTTTTCGGCTGATACATGGCCGCACTCGGGGCAAGAGCGGCTGGTGTTCTGGGGAGGAACAGCTATCAGTGCGCCCCGAGCGCGAAGCATAAACGCAAAGCCAATTTCTCATAAATCCACAGAGAACTGCGCCCCGCCGTCGCTTAGAAAGTCGTCGTCGCCAACGCCCAACAGGCGTCCTCTGAGGCGATCAAGGATTTTGAACTGTTCACTCCGCATGACTGGTGCCCGCGACGTTTTTGTGAATGTGATCCTGAATCCTCCTGCTCCCAATGCAGCCGCCCGGCGTAGACAGAAACTGAGCGTTCCAAGGTTGCCAGGATACAGCCAGCTCCGGCGGTTCCGCGTTCGAGAGCCAGTGAAGACCACGGCGCCGCTTAGGATGGAATGTTCTGACCGTGCGGAAACGGTTCTCGACATCAACGCTCATCGACTCTACCCGCTGCGTGCCATGGCTAGCGGCCGATGGTCGGCTTGCGTACACGCGCGAGAACCCGCCGGCCACTGATTACTTCTTCCAATACAGTTGGATCTTACCGGAAATCTTCGATCCAGAAGTGAACAAGCGTCGCCATTACTATTTTGGTGCGCCGATTCGGGACTATGCCGCGCGATTGCTTGAGTTCTGGAAGCAGGCAAGAAGGGGCCAGATCCAACGCGTCTATTTTCCATCGGGGTCATTGCTGAAGATAAACTGTGCGCATCTGTCGCCGTATACCGGGCAAGACTCCATCCTTGTAACCATTCTGATGTTTGGCTGTTCATCCAGCATGGCAGTTATCAATGGATCCGTCTCGCCGCCCAGCCTCACCTGGAAGATGGAAGAAGGCCAGATCCTGCTTTATCGGGGAATTCAGGGCGAAGAGACGTTCCGTTACCCGGACTTTGCCCAAGATCTCCGAGGCGCACCCGATCGGCGAACGTGGGATCGTTACCTCGCCCTACAGTGGCGAATGTTGGCGGATTCCGCGCTGTCGTTCAACACGATCCATGACCAAACCAAGCGCTGCGAAACGGCGTGCCTGAACGATGGCACCTGGTTGGCAGACGAACTGGCTACGGAGTCAGGTTTGGATATCGTCTCTGAGGGCCTTGGCCGTGCACTCTGGTCGACAGGCACCTGCTCTTTCTCGTTGGAGCCTCAGATCGCTGAGAACAAATTCGGCGCGCATTTTGTGGTTGCCAAGACTCCCATTAACAACATCCGCCTGACTACGTTTTTCGCGGGCGAGGCGGAGGTCCGACTCGTCGATCCGTCCCAGATTCATTTTCTTAAGGCAGTCGGTTGTACAGTCGCGGCATGATTGCAATTACTTTTCATCTTGTGAGCAACCGGTGCAAGTATCGCCGACTGGGATTCGAGCTCTTGACGCGCCTGATTAGCTCGCTTTTGACAGAAAAGAAAGGTGATCCACATCGTTCGACGGACACTACTTGTTCACAGGACGTGGGGCGGAATCGCGTTTCATTGAATCCATCGTGTCGGAGGACTTGACTTCTTCTCGGCTTTAACCAAGGCCCTTCGCCACCACTGGGCGTGCTGCTCGATCGCCTGCCGCTTGTGCTCCTCCCAGTCACGAATATAGTCCCACCTCTCCTTGACAGGCTCCCACATCCAAAAGCTTTTCCATTCGGTGAGCTCGGCATCGGTGGGATTATCCGACGCAATCAGCAGCAGCGTGCCACATCCGGGGCAACACCTCTTCTTCCGGACGGCGAAATCCCATCGGCACTTTGGGCATTGGTAGCGTCGCGGTGGCCATCTCATGATTCCCTCGCCAAGACTCGTAGCTTACGCCCACACGTCATCTCCAACAAGCTAAGCTCTTCGACACTTGCATCAGACGGGCGCCTGGCGTAGGAAAGTGACGGAGGTGTGCGGAAATGAATCGAAACAGCACAAGACTTTTGGCCCGGAATCCACAGGTTTTGAAGCGTCTGGCCAAATATATGGCACAGCAATGCTTCCGAAACACGGTCCTGGAAGACTACCACGCCGGAATTACTCCCTATTCAGAAGCCGGCGACTACTCGGACGTCTTCGTCAAAACCCCGGCCGGCGAAATCCCCTGGTCCAAGCTCTCGCGCCTCAGCGATGAGGAGATGAAGACACTCATGATCGATGTGGTCAACCGGACCTATTTGCTGCTCCGGACGCTTTTCGATGAGGACGTCGGCTCCTACCTCATCCGCACTCTCAGCCAGCAAGACTTGGTGCCTCGTTGGCACGATCCGGAGTGAGCGCTTACCGTGTAAATTCTCTTGACGCTTGCGCAAAAATCAAGAAGGCCAGTTCTAAGCGATAACAATATTCCCTGCGATTCGTACGTCGGTCGAGACGACGTTCCCCCCCATCGAGTCAGGTTTGATCTATCGCCCCTCATGGATCTCGATTCAAGTATTCTCCTTTAACCCATGTGCTTGCTGTTGTCCCGCCGCTCGCCCAATCCGGGCCGACGATCTCTTCTGGATCATCACCCCTGGCAAGCGCGCGTTTCGCGCAGGACCAGTCATGCTCGGACTGTGTCAGCGGGCACGGCCGAGAAATCGCGAAAAATCGACGAAAAATCGCGGTTGACTTTAGGCCGTGTTCTTCTAGGATGGCGAAGAAAAGGCGAAGCGATTTAGAACAGAAAGCCAGTTGTGCAACCGGGGTTGCACTCGAATCTGAGACTTAACCTGCGACACTCTCCAATCGCACCGTTCGGCGAAGGGTGGTATATTACCAAGTGGCGGTTGAAAGACTATCACGCCCTGAAGCTATCAAGCTCCTCCGAGAGTGCGTGCAGAAAGGCAACATCATCCCGGGACGGCATTTCCGCGACGAACTCGAAAAAGAGGGGCTGAACCTGCAAGATGCAGTACGACTGCTTAGGACGGGCAACATCTTTCATGAACCGGAGCCTAATACCAAGACGGGCGATTGGAAATACCGCGTCGAGGGCACCGAAGTGGACGGCAAATGGCTAGCTATTGTCTTTTGTTTTAAGACCGAAGATACGGCTTTCCTGATCACCGCGTTTTCTGTTGAGGCAAGAGGAAAACGACCATGAAGAAAGCAGCTCGATGCAGCAACTGCGGATCGGAAGCTAGGATCGCTCGCGGCGATTACCAGTTTAACGAGAGTGGCCTGCGCGGCGTCGTTCTCCGTGACATTGAGCTTATCAAGTGTGGGAAGTGCGGCAATGTTGACCCTGTCCTGTTTCGCGTCGATGAGTTGATGCACCTTTTGGCCGTCGCCATTCTCCGGAAACCGTACCGACTCGACGGTGAGGAGCTCCGATTCCTACGGAAGCGCATTGAGCTGACCCAGGAGGAGTTTGCTAGGTTGCTCCACGTGGACAAGACGACGCTGTCGAAATGGGAAAACAACGAAGATCCCATCGGAATACAGAGCGATTTGTTGGCTAGAACCATGGTGATTTCACGGGACAAAAGATTGGAGAAGCGGGCGGCCGATCACATTCGGACGTTCGAGAAAATCGCCGACCGACAGAAACATGTGCGCGTTGAAGTTGATGCCGAAAAGCGGGAATACGAGTACGCGTGAAGGGCGAGTGGGCGAGAATTGAATCGAAAAACGTTGCGACAATAGGTTGACACGTACGGTTCCACTGCCGGTCGACACGACATTTCCTCCGGCATCGAGTCAGGTTTGCTCTATTGCCTCTCATGGATCTCGATTTAAGTCTCGGCTCGCTGTCCCTGTGCTCGGCGTCCTCTCGCCGCTTGCCCTTGATTCCGCTTGTGCTTTGCTAACCGTCAAACGCGCGTAGTAGAGGGGATCCAGCTTGTCAAGGGCGCGATAGTCCGCAATCCGGCGTATGATCTCTTCTGGATCGTCACCTCTCGAAAGCGCTCGTTTGGCATAGGCCCAGTCATGCTCCGACTGACTCAGCGGGCGCGGCTCAGACAAGCGAGGTGTCGCCGCATGGCGACGCGGCCGGAAGTCGGTCTGGGCAGGCTCGCTCGGTAGCGGGAAGTCCAGCCGATGATAGACACGGTCGGTATGTCTTTCTGCTTGCACCAGGTACTCCGTCTCGTACTTCCTGTTCTTGAATCCCGGAATGCGCAATACGCGGGTCGAGTCCGTTGCCGCAGGATCGCCTCCGAAC
>QHYJ01000276.1 GCA_003223255.1 Acidobacteriota bacterium
CTCGCTGGCCTTCGGTGGAGGGATAAGGACGTCCACACCGGCGAAGATTTTCGGAGCCTCGCGGCGGAGTTGATCCAATTTCAGACGGGCTTTGATATATGTCCCCATGTCAATGCCAGCGCCGAGCCTCAATTTCGCAAGTGTTTCCGGCAGGTAAAGCTCAGGGTGTTTCTCGATGTTTTCTGAATGATAGGCAAAAGCTTCCGACTGAATCACCACTCTATCCGTGCTCACGTCCATGGTGATTTGTCGGATCTCCGCACCTAGGTTCGTAAGCGTCGCTATGGCCTGGTCTATTGCCTCCTTGACCTCGGGATCGAGGCCCTCATAAAAGAAGTCACGAGTCACACCGATCCGCACCGGCAATCTGCCGGTTGAGGTCGTCGCAGCCGCGTAATCTTCCATCGGCATATCGTAACTGGTGACCTCTTTGGCGTCATACCCGGCAATTGCTTGTAACACGATCGCCGCATCCACCACGCTGCGAGTCATCGGCCCGATATGGTCCGCAGACCATGAAACAGGGATCACTCCTCGGGTGCTCACTCGGCCATAAGTGGGCTTCAGGCCCACAATCCCGCAGAATGCTGCGGGCTGTCGAATGGAGCCGCCGGTGTCGGATCCGAGAGCCCCGTAGCAGAGCCCGGCTGCCGCGGCCGCTCCAGAACCCCCAGACGACCCGCCAGAAATGCGCTCTGTAGCCCACGGATTACACACGCGGCCAAAATAGCTGGTGGCTGGTGTCGTGGGTCCGAAAGCGAGTTCGTGCATGTTGAGCTTGCCAAGGAAGACAGCTCCGGCATGCCGAAGCCGCTGCACGACAGCGGCATCTTCTTGCGGGATGCGGTCCTTAAATAACGCACTGGCCGCGGTAGTTCGGACGCCCGCAGTGTCGAACAAATCTTTTAAGGCGATGGGAATACCATGCAGCGGTCCTCGCCACATGCCCTTCTGCACCTCAGACTCAGCCTGACGGGCTTCGGCCAGTGCCGATTCTGCAGTAACAGTGATGAAGGCATTCAGTAAAGGATTAAGCGCTTCTATGCGGACGAGGCACGCCCGGGTTATCTCAACGGGAGAAATCTTCTTTCGTTTCACAAGGGCTGCGACTTCATGAAGCTTGAGACTTGTGATGTCGTCGGAAGCTGTTGCTGCTGACGAGCTGAGAATCGAGGCGGTTTCCGTGGACACCAAGTGCGCTGCTCCAAAGACAAGACTTGCCGCACCCGCTAGCGCTGTTCCAAGAAACGACCGCCGTGAGCAGTCAGCGTCGGATTTCAACATGGCTGCAGATTCTATGCCCGAACTCGTGACTTAACCAGAGGGCCTGGCGGTCATTGCTGGTGCGGTCGCATGAGGCAAAACCCAGTATCGGCTACTCTTCCATAACCCAATTTCGTTCTGTTGAGGCCTTTCTTGTGAGATGCACCAAACGCAAACATTTTTTCATCTCACCAAAATTCCCATAGCCTGCCGTAATTGGCTTATTCGGCCCCCCCTTCGCTTGCCAATTATGGAAGGATAGCCCGTAATTGCGATGGACGGTCGCGGAGTATCGGGGCACGCTTAAGTCAGAAGAGATCTCACGTTAGATGTTGATGGTCCCTTGTAGATAAAGCTTCACTTCACCAGCGATCTTTACGCGGTCGCCAACTAGCGTGCACCACATTCGGGCGCCCCGAGAACTGAGTTGCTGCACTCGAAATGTTTGCTTGCCAGTGCGTCCGGCCCAGTATGGGACGAGTGTGCACTGGATTGATCCGGTCGCAGCATCTTCGTCGATCCCCTCGGATGGAGCGAAAAACCTGCACACATAATCGACATCATTGTCACCGGAGGCCGTAACAATTGCTCCACCACTGATGCCCATATCAATTTTCGCCAACGCAGCTATATCCGGTTTGAGGTTTCGCACGATCTCTGCGTGATCGACGACAATGAGAAAGTCGCGAGGGTCACGCATTACCTCTGCCATCTCCAGACCCATAGCGGACAGCAGGCCCGTTGGGATTTCGCACGATACCGCCGGCCTGGAGGGGAAATCCAGTTCAAAGCGCTCGTGATCACGATTGACCGTCAATAAGCCACTGACTGTATGGAAGCGAACCGGCCAGGTGTCATGTCCACGCAACGAAAGTGCATAAGCAGAAGCCAAGGTTGCATGGCCGCACAGGTCATCTTCCACTACAGGTGTGAACCAACGCAGGTCAAAATCGCCATCAGCACGGGCGACCACAAAGGCTGTTTCGCTGTGACGGTTCTCCGCTGCGATTTTTTGCATGACATCATTGGCAGGAAATGCGGGAACGAAGCATATACCCGCAGGATTACCCGCGAACAGTTCGTTCGCGAAGGAATCGATGTGGTAATACGGAATTGGCATGCTCACCAAAGTATCACGGGGCAAAAACCGATTACTGGGCGGTTGGTCGGCAACTCTTCTATAACAAGATTGGGGAAGAGTGGCTCGTCATCCGCCCACGATCAGCAAACACTATGCGGCATATCGTTACTACTGTGTGGAGAGCCGGATTCTGAGGAGCCAGTGAGTGCGGGATACGTGCAGTGCCGTAGTTGAACAGGATGATGGTTTGCACTTCGTAACATAGTTAGTGACGCTTTTCGTACCGACAACCGGTCGGCACGAGGAAGGATCATTCAAGAGCTATCGAACAAGTGCCTGTCACTTGCGGATTGCGTGGCGAGCTACGAATCGGTGAATTACGCGGAATGGATTACGCGGAATGGATTGACAAGCTCGGCGGAGCCGGATAAAGTTCGGCCAGTGCGCTAACAGGGCGTCTCCTACCCGCGGCAAGGGAAATATCCCACCTGTTTTCGTTTTCAGGCGACGTCGTTACCTTCTTTCAGCCTAGTATCAGCGGGACACAGGCAAATATGAAAGGAGGTCTTGTGACCCCGTCGAAGTTTTTGCCCTCTCACTCATCCTTTGAGTCCATCCGGAAGCAGGCAAAGAAACTGGTCCGCCTGTTCGCCACCGGGAACCCCGATGCTCTGGCCCGTGTCCACGCTCACCTACCGGCTCCGAACCTTCCTCTAGCGCTGCGAGACGCCCAGCTTGTGCTCGCCCGGGAATACGGTTTCGCTGGCTGGCAGGATCTTCGCGCCGCGGTGCTCCGCCAGGAAGGCAAGGGCCTGGAGTGGGCCGCCGCGGAGGCGGAGCGCGCCATCCACGACAACAGCGTCGAACGATTGACGCAACTGGTTCGGGAGTATCCCGCGCTTCTATCGTGGCGCGGCGATTCCGGAGAATCGTTGCTCGGGTTTGCCACCGGCTCGTTTGGCGATAGCGGCGACCCTCACCGGGAGCAGATGTTCACGCGCCTGGAATGCGCCGAGTTTCTCCTGGACGCTGGGGCCATTTTGAACCCGGCGATATGGGAGGACGCAATTCGCGCCCGTGCCAAGGGAGTATTGCAACTCCTTTCGCGCAAGGGTGTTCTGCCGCGTAATCTCGCCACTCTGACGGCACTGGGCGATTACGACGGTGTCCGGGATTACCTTGACGCATCGAGGGCCCGCCCCAGTAATCACGCCGCCGCGGTGACGCAAGCGTTCCTCTGGGCCTGCCGGTTCGACCATCGGGCAGTGGCTGCTCTCCTTCTCGACCGTTGTATCGAGCTCGACCCCGCGCTCGGGTTGCGCGTGGAGAAATGGCGTGGACGAAGCGGCTTCATCGACTCCCTGGTCGAACATCCGCAAACGTACGGAGGCCCATGGCAGACGGTCGTCATGACCGAGCTTCTCAAGGCAATCGATGAAGACAACCTCCAAGAGTTCACCCGCTGGCTCCAGGGCGAGCCGGATCTGCTCGGCGAATCCCATGTTGCGCTGCAAGTGGAACTATTAGAGCATGCGGTTTTGAAAGATCGCGGGCCCTTTATCACACGGCTGCTGGAGTTCGATCCCGCGCTCCTGCGAGAGGTGACGCGCCCTCCTTCGTCCGCGCTGGAGTTCGCTCTGGAATATGGGAAGGCGCATCTCATCCCTCTGTTGACCCCAATTTGGCCGTTACCCGACGATCTCTGCCACGTGGCTGGCGTAGGGGACTTCTCGCGAGTGAAGGGTTGGTTTGATGAGGCTGGCCGTCCGAGGTTGGGAAGCCTCGGTCAGCATTACCCTGCCAACGACTCTTCCGTTTTGCGAAACCTGCATTGGACCCCCGCCAACGCGCAACACATACTGGACGTAGCCCTAGCCTGGGCGTGCATGAACCGGCATTTTGAGATTGCGTCTTTTCTGTTGGAGCGCGGAGCAAACATTAATACCAACTGGAGCACTCATGAGCCAGCTAGCATCCTGCACGAATGCGCCGTCAGGGGGAACTATGAAGCGGCACAATTCCTGATCAGCCGCGGTATCGATATGACGCTTCGCGACTATCGCTGGAACGCGACCGCTGAAGGTTGGGCGTTGCACGCTGCCAAGGACAAGAAGATGGCGGAGTTCCTGGCGGGCGCCGAGAGCGCCCGCAAAGTACAGTCCCTTTGAAACGGCACGGTCAGCACGTTCGAGTCCCAACTGTGAGGGGGGAAGGCCCAAACGGCGTTCTGGGAAACGTTCGGTCAGCTCCGGTCGGATCGTCGGCAAGCCTTCCACAACCGCATCCAGCTCAAGGAGTCAGCTCGATGCCGATGCGATCATTAACGGCTGATCGAATCCGCTGCTTGCAGCCAAGGTAAATCGGTCGTCTGCACCGAAACGTGCCCCAAGAGAAATTGGATCTGCTCCAACTCGCCTCCCGAGGCATGGCAGAACCGAGCACAGGTCCGCCGCAGATCGTGCGGCGCCGACTTCGCCACTCCGATGCGTCTTGCGGATTCCTTCACAATGTGCCAAACCGCCTTCACCGTCATCCCGTCTCCCCACGTTCTTCTTACTTTGTTGACCCGGCGGAACAGTCTTCCTCGATCAATGGCGGCCGCCGCGAGCCAATCGTCCAGTTCGGCTCTCACCCAATCGGGAACCGGAACCGTCCGAATGTGGCCCGTCATCCGTCCGCGAATTGAAGGGAAGCCCTGGACCGTCTGCCAATTCCACAAACTGGCAGACGGGCAGTTCTTCGTATCAGTTGCCCCTGGACATCTGCGGGGGCTGCTCCCCGCTCTTCGCTGAGTAAAGAATGAATTTGAACGGGTCGGTGTTTTGGTTCTTCTCCATCAGCTTGAGATAGACGAGCCGCTTGGCCTTCGCCACGGAATCGCTGCGCTCGAACCTAGGTCCCGAGGATTCGAGGAGCGAGGCCGCAAGCTCGTATTTGCCGTCGGCGACAAGCCGCTCTACTGCCTTGGTGAGCTGCTTTTCGGACACGCCTAAATAATCAGCCAGAAGTTCTGCGCGGTCCGCACGGCTAAGGTGGTCGAGACCTGTTAGGTCACTTTGCCAATACCCGACGTTCTGGTCGAAAAGGCGATCGATGACGTGTTCGCGCATAACAAAATAAGGCAAATACACGTCAGGGTGGCCATGGAGCAGATCCGGAGGAATCAAATTTGCCTGCTGAATCGACGCCCGTGCATCTCCGTGGCGAATCGCAGCCAAGACCTGCCCACGCAGCCAGCCAAGGTCCTGCTTGAGTTGCGTCAGGATGGCTGGGGAGCTGAAATTCCGCGTTAGCGGCTCGTGGCCGTGCAGCAAGTGCTTTGGATTCCTCTGCACCACAACGTCGATTGCATCGAGCAGTCCTTGTAGATCGCCTTCTGGCGCAAAGGGCGCCCCGAGATACGGCATGATGAAATCGCCCACAAACATGACACTCAGGTCCGGGAGATGAATGAACATACCGTCGCGGGTTTCGCCTCCCTGCACAGGGATCAGCTCGATGCGCGTTCCGCCGATTTTCACCTCCGTCTGACGGTCGATCGTGACATCGGGTTTGAAGCTGCGTACGTCGTCGAGGCTGAAGCGCTCCCCGAAGAAGTATTTCGCAAATGTGTCGGGTACAGCGAGATCGAGCGCAATTTCTCCCTGATAGTTGCTCCGGGCATAAAAACGCAGACGCGGATTTACGCTTCGGAAGTAGGCGTGGCCGCCAATGTGGTCCCAGTGAGAGTGGGTAATAAAAATAGTGGTCAGTGGCGGCAAGCCAGGGGCATACGCTCGCAGGGCTTCATAAGCGGTCTTCGCGGAGTCTGGCCGCGTTCCCGCGTCGATGCCGATCAGCTCCCGCCCATCGTCCGAGACCACGAAATAGTATTCCGTGAACTCGAGCCCTGTGAGCACGTACACGCGCCCCGGGACGACTTCGGCAATACGCCGCGCCGCAAACGTGTGGCCCGACGCTACATCCTCCGAGAAAGCGCCGATCAGCGTAACCGGGCTGTTGAAATCCTTGTATCCGCTTCGCCGCAAATAGTCTTGCGCCTTGGTCCGTTCTCCGCGGGCGAGCACGAGTTTTCCAAGGTCGTAGTAGGCTTCCCGCAACCAGCCCGCTTGCGGCGCCTTGTCAGCGTGCTCTATGCACCAAGTAAGTTCGTCATGCGCTGCCTTATCCTGGTGAAAGAAGCCAGGAAGCTGCGCGTGGACGACGCCGGCAGTCCAGTTGACAAACGAAGACTTGTCCGCCGGAAAGCTGCTTGGCTTGTTCCAGTATGGCGATCGTCTCTTTCACGTAACCCACTCGATGCAACAGGGGTAGCGAATGGGCATGCTGCGCGCGCAACAAACCGATGGCGCTCAGATACAGCGCCTTTTGCGGGTCTGCAAGGCGTGGCTCGAATTCCTTAAGCCGCGCCGAAAAAAACTCCACGCCCTCGCCCTGGAGGTTGGCATTCGAATATTGCGCCATTAGTAGAAACAGGATTTGGGGATCTTGCGGCGGCCCCACGCTGTTGATGGCTTTGAAATACTCCAGTTCCGGACGAGGCGAACCAGAAACGGAAACGGAGCTGGCGGACGTTTCTCGCAACCCGAGAAGCAAGATTCCGGACAACACCAGGGCAGCCGATAAATAGAAGAAGACTCTCATAAGCCCTCCTTTCAAAATGCGGATCTCTACGGAGTGCGAGGCTTTCGCGCTCCCCTATTTTAGATGTATATACATCTATACGGCCACAAGAAAAATCATGCCTGCGCCGCTGCTTCGGTCACTCGCGATACCGCTTCTTTCATGCTGTTCCAGCCCGCATCTCCCAGTTTTCGACGCAATTTTTGTTCGGCGTCCTCCCAATAGGGTTGAGCCTCGGCCAGTTGCCGCTTCCCTGCTCCGGTCAGGCTAAACAGACGCTCGCGCCTGTCTTTCCCCCGCCGCACGCGCACCCAGCCTTGCTTGAGCAGCAGCCCCAGCGTGCGCGTCAGTGTCGTACTGTCCATGGCAAATCCAGCGCTCAAGGTCTTTTGATTCGCTTCTCGCATCAAACCAAGCGCCGTAAGCAGGCCGAACTGCGTGATCTCGATTCCCGCCTTCGCCAGCTCCTGGTCATAGATCCGGGTTACAACGCGAGTGGCGCGCCGCAGGCTCTGACACGCGCACGGCAGGTCAAAAAGCGCGGGGGCGGCTTTTCCTTGAGCTTCTATTTTCATGCTATATGTATATACATCTATCAAACGCCCGTCAAGCCTCCCATTGTTTTCATTCGACGGAGACCAGTTCCTGCGCTAAGAAATTCGGACTGTGGGTCGACAGGCCTAATGCTATTCACTCGTCCGCAACCACGGTTGCTGATGGATGTCGGCAACTCGGAAACAACCCTGAAAGTAACAAATCAAGCGGACAAATCAGGTAGGTCTGGCGCCATGAATAAAAGATCAGCCACGCGCCAGGCGTGCTTTCTCGATCCATTTCGCGACGTTCACGCCCTTCACCATGAGCCACAGGGAAAGTGACAATTCGCCGATTAGGGCAAGCACCAGAATCAGGAAGATCTTCCCTGCGTATGCGGGGGCGAGGATGAGCGTGAAGCTATTCGCCAGATAACTCAGACCGGCAATCGCCATCAAAACGCCAAGAGTCCTGGGGAAGTAATCCGACCTGAAAAGCAAATATCCATACACCAGACATGCAAAGCCAAAAAATACCAGGTCAATGCCAAAGCCGTAGTCATGCAACTTGAGAGAAATTGTCGCTAGAGCGTGCAGCTGATGCGCTTCAAATGCCTTCAGGTAATCTGCGTTCCCCGAAAGGAACAATGCCGCAAAAAGACATAGCTTGCTGACGGCTTCAATAGGGAATTCGACTATGTTAAAAAACGCCGCAAGCAAAGCAAGATTTTTGTTCACCGGCCTGAGCAATACATACAAGATCAGCGTTAGCGCGACGGCGCACACAAGCAATATCAGCTCGCCGGCAATACTGATGCGCCACAGCGACTCGGAGGCCGTAATATTATTGGCTGTGGCCGTAACATCTCCTGACACCACGAGTTTGTCTCTCACGAAAAACTCACTGCAGAAACCGATGACTATGATGATCAGATACAGCACGCCACCGATTCGCGCGTAAACTTGCGGAGAAGTTTCTGCGATCCGTTCCTTCATTACATCTGTACTCATGCTCGCCTCCGATGATCAGCGCGAGATCGTCGTCCAGTTGACACTCTGGAGAGACTACAAGAATCGGAACCCCGAAAGCCCGCTTTTCTGTCGGGGTGAGCGGTGTGAGCGAGGGCTCTCGTAACCAATTTTCGTAGACAGCTCATTTCAGCAAATGGCCGTTTAGCCTCGCGGGCGACCAGGTCCTGGGTCGGCAAACAAGAAACTGAGAATCGATAAGTGACCGCCCGTCGGAGTGCCGACTTTAGGCGGCAGGTGAGGGCGTACAAGTACTTGAAAAATAGATAGGAGCATGGCAGGCTTATAACAT
>QHYJ01000278.1 GCA_003223255.1 Acidobacteriota bacterium
AAGAGCAGGATTTGGCAAAAGCTTATGAAGACTGCAGAGCGGTGTGTTTTGAAAATTAATGGGCATAAAAGGCCGGCGAAACGCCTAGGCTGCTTCACGAATCCAACCAGCGCCCGTTAACTTACGGTGGTTAATCATATAAAATGCCGTAAGATTTCACTTGACACCATAAGTTAAGTGGCTTACTGTGGCTACGTACCGATAAAGACAAACGGCAATCTGAGGGACGTGAGTCATCTGAAATTGCCCTTGGCTAAGACAGAAAAGGTTTATAGAGGTAGCAAAATGAGAATACTGAATCGTTGGGAACCATCGCGCGAGACGACACTGCAAGAGCAGTTCAACCGCGTGTTTGGCGATATGCTGGAGCGTGCGGACGACGGATCGAACCTGACCCATTGGGCGCCAGCCGTAGATATCTTCGAGACTGAGCATGAGCTGATCGTGAACGCGGACCTGCCGGGTGTGAATCCGCAGAACCTAGACATCCGCGTCGAGAACAACATCCTCACCATTCGAGGCGAACGCAAGTTCCAGCCGGAGCTTCTCACTGGCGAACTCCGTGAAATCGGATGCGATCAAAGCCGATTATCAGAATGGCGTGCTGACGCTAAGCATCCCGAAGCGCGAGGAAGCAAAGCCCAAGCAGATCAAGGTGAATGTGGGAACGCAGGCCCTGGGGACGCAAGCCGCGGGAACGCCGGCGCGTGCCATGGCCGCCTCGGCAGGACCAGGGGCTCGCTGAAGAGACCTGGACCGAAAGCGAAGCGGCAGGGGCTGGCGATGTCGCCAGCCCCTTTTCGTCAGGTTTGGAAAGTCTCAGGACCACCCGACAGGGTTTTTGTCGTCGGTGCACTGGCAGGAAGGAAACAATATACCATTGAAGATCACGAACCGCGAAGTGAATGGCGCGTCCGTGCTGGCACTGGAAGGTCGCATCGTGCTGGGCGCTGAAGGCGATGCTCTGCGTGAGGAATTGCAGACCTTGGTCCACGACGGCAAGAAAAAACTCGTCCTTAATATGAATAACATTGAGTACATCGACAGCGCTGAGCTGGGAATCTTGATCGAGGCGCATTTGAACGCCAAGTCCCAGGGCGCTTCGCTCAAGCTCTGCCACCTGCGCAGCAAGCTTCAGGAAGTCCTGCAAATCACCCGGCTGGCGACGGTATTCCAGGTGTGCAACACCCAGGCAGGCGCGGTCGCTAGCTTCTCTGTCTAAAAACAGCCCCAAAAACGCTTGGCTTTGCAAGGCGTAGGCTGACGGAAAGCATTGGTTAAAATGCCGCAAAAAATCGATGACTTTACAATCGTTCTCTCTGAATGGACCGACATCGCCGAATGCGAATTGAAGGTGTACGCGGGACTTGATCGGCTATGGAGTATGCTCGAAAGATACAAGATGACAGCTCCCATCACAATCAGAGTACTCGATAACCAAGCTAGATGCATACGGGCAATTCGCGGCAATCGGTCTCAAGCAGCCGGTTGGCAACTAAAAGACGAAGCAACTGCGGTGACGCCGCCCATTGCAAGTGAAGTCGAGCCCCCACTAATTTTGAATGTGCAAGATGCCAAGGGAAACGTTTTGAAGATGAGACTACAACTCGAAGTAGTAAAGCCCGAACCCCTTACAACGCACTCTCCCGATTGATCAGAATATTTGCTATTGGGCGGTGCTATTCATGACGCGATATCGGTGGGCTCTAGCACTTTTTGCAGTTGCGTTTGCGAGCATCTCCTTGCCTCTTCTGGCTCGTCCTCATGCCGAAACCTGGATCGCTTGGGTCAGCGACTATGCTTGCGGCACGAAACATAGCGAATCGGGCCATGCTGATTGCATACGTAAGTGTATTCGCGGCGGCGCCGCGATCGGCCACCCGGAGTGGAAGTCCCAACCCCTGGTTCTGGTCAAAGAATCAGACCGCAGCGTCTGGATCATAGACAACCCTTCCACTCTGAGTGGTCTTGAGGGGCAAAGGGCCAGAGCCGATGTCGAGATCAACGCTGCCAGGAAGGCTGTCCACGTCAAGAGAGTTGCAGAAGCGAGTGAAAGGAACCCTTGAAATCACAAGCAGCTTCTCCGGAGAGTGAAAACGTGAGATTGCGCTCCGCATTTACCGCACCAGGAGCGGGCACGAAGACGGTTGCGGAAGCAACCCGCACGGCGCTGGCTCATCCTCAACCACGGAGAAGTAACCGTCCTCGCTGCCGGCCTAGAACCCTCTGAATCCAAAATCTGCCGGCGAGGAATACTCAGGCGTCGTTAACACTCATTTTCGTCCCGAATTCTGCATCGACGATCGATTTTCCGCACGAAAATGGAGCGGGTCTCTGAGGCTTTGCAATTCTCGGTAATAATAGAGGGAAGTGGGGCGTTTTCCGTTAAACCTTAGATTCCTTAGCAACTCCTTTTCTTCCGTGGTGGCAGTCCCGCTGAGGGAACGATCCTTAAGGAATTCTTTGAACCCCGGCTCTGGCTCCAGTTGGCCAGGTCCCGTTTCAACAAAGGCAAATCTCCTGGGATCTCCCGAAGCTATTCTCCGATTTAACACAATTTCCATACCAAAGGTCGTTAGATCGACGTCCCAGGATTCAATCAGTGGATCAAGAAAGGAAACGCAGTTTTCAGGCGACAAGCTGAAAACATCCGTGTCCAGGAACTCAAGGAGGGTGACCCGCATTTGTTCGTAGCTTCGGCCGGCGAGTCGAGCCATCAAGTGCAGCCAATTTTCGCTGTTCAATTCTTCTCTGACCACCGTCTTGACCACGTCCAAAAGCTTTTGTGTGACGAGGCGTTCGAGCTCTCCGAATGGCTGTTTCTCAAAAATCGCACTTACCTGCTTTGCTTTGGCTGCTACGCACTTACGGAGAATCAATTCTCGAATTTCTGCAAACATCGGCGCGGGCGGGCCTGCCAAGCCTTTCTTCAATTCTTCCCTGCGCTGATACTCGGCCAGCTTCGCAAGCCTATCGCTCGGAAGCTTCAAGAACTTCGCCATTTTCTCGTAGATATCTGTTCGGTCAGGCGCGGGGGGCAGTTTTTTGCGAGCCAACAGCTGGGAAATATAGGACTCCGTAACTTCGGAGGCGCTCGCTAAGTCTTTTTGCTCCAAGCCCAATTCTTCCAGGCGCCGTTTAATCACCAAGCAAACGTCCACAGCGCCCCTCCACTTGACTTAATTGGGACAGGTTAACCATAGCAAATAATCTCAGATTGTACTTGACAAAGCAAGTAAATTAACTAAAAATGGTTAACAGACTGAGGGGGTTCTCAGGTAATCTGAGCCAATAGCGGTTATCTGAATGCCCCCTTAGCATCGAGAACCAAGGAGAGTGTCATGTTTGCACGCAAAGTAACGACACTTCTAAAGCCGAACAGCATTGCAAAATTCAGCCGC
>QHYJ01000277.1 GCA_003223255.1 Acidobacteriota bacterium
CGCCGCGGACTACGGTTTTGTTGTTCAGAGCATAGGCGAAACCGAAACGCGGACCAACGTTCCAGTTGCTGTTGCCGTTGGCTTTGCTGCTGTTAAAAATCGTTGCTCCAAGATGACCAACGGGGTTCTGGGCAGTCGGGTCGAATGTGGAGAATCGTCCGTGCTGCTCGTAAAGCCCCGATTGCCAGTCCAGCCGCAAGCCAAAGCTCAAGGTAAGTTTCGTCGTTAGCTTAAAGTCGTCATTGATCCAAGGCGCGCTATATTTCATTTTGGGCATGTAGTTGAAAGGGGCGGAGAATCCAGCACTGTTGACCTGTCCCAAAAGCAGGGAGGCAAACCCGTTCCCCGTTACGTCGCTTCTGATGGCGCCGCTAAAATCATAGGTTGCAGTCTCGTTGGAGCTGAAATTCAAGCTGCCACCCGTATTGACGGCCCACCCGGTCTGTGGAAAATTCATATAACGATACTCGAGTCCAGCCTTGAAAGTATGCTTTCCGGTGGTCCAACTGACGTCGTCAAGGAATTGATAGCGGTTGTTGATGTCGCTCCCACCGCTCGCCCACGGCGTGCCATACGCGGTGTAGCCCTGAGGGCCGCTGAAATTTATCGAGGGAAAGCCAGCGGTGTTGAATTTTGCATCAGTGGGTAGCCCGAGCCCGAGCTTCTGGTTCCAGCCTACGCCTCCGGACAACTGATTGCCCTGCATGTGCCAGCGATCGTAAGCGAGCGTGGTGTGATTGAAGAGGTTCGGCTTGATTACCCAGTTCATTTGCAAGTGCTCGAAATGGTTCGTGATGCGCTGGAAAAACCCCTGGCCAATGTACGTGTCGTTCGCAGCGGAATCTGTTTCCCCATCATGCAGGGTGTTGCAGCCTTGCGGGCCGCCGCAGTGCGCAACGCGTGGCCGGTTGTTTTGATAATAGGTGTTGCTGATCGAGAATTTGCTGCTAAACGTATGGTCAATTCGGAAAAGCCAAGTTCTCACATGAATCTTATTATTGTCGTCTGAGCTTCCCCCAAAACCATTCACGGCCAGGGTATTGCGGTCCGGCGCAGGGATAACCGGGACCATGAAGGCCCCTAGCGAACTCCGCAAAGAATCATTCACAGGAATAATGTTGCCTGCGTAAAGCTGGCGCGCAAAACCGGCTGGCACATTGATTGTATTTCCCGTACAAGGATCAACAACGGTATGAGCCGCAACCGGCGTGAAAGTGGTGGGGTCCGGATTGTAAATTTGGCCCTTCATTATCGGATTACCAAGTAGGTCCGTTACTCCAAATGACTTGCCCGCGTTCGCTGTTCCGCTGGGGCAAGTATCCATCACCTGATTCCCAGTAAGAAACTCGCTGAAGTTGCCCTGCTTCTGGAGCGCGGTCGGGAGAGTATTCACATATCCGGTGTTGACCGTGCTGTGGTAGTCCAAGCCATCCACATTGAAGAACCAGAACGTCTTGCCCCATTTAGTAATCTTTGGAACCGGGCCCCCCACGGCGGCTCCCCAGTTATCTTGTGTTAGCGGAAGTTTCTTATTCGGTATGGTAGGTATCCCGGCAAAAAAGAAGTTTCCTGCGTCCAGCTTATCGTTACTGAAAAAGTCGTACAGGTTGCCGTGGGGCTTCTCGGTGCCCGATTTGGTCGTATAGTTGACGAAACCGCCGCTTGTGTGCCCGTACTGAGCGGAAAAGGTATTTTCAACGACGGTCATTTCCTGGACGGACGGGTAGGGTACCGAACTTTCCTGCGTGCCCTGGTGACCTTCGGCGTATCCAAAAGCCGCGCCGTCAAACCAGTTTTCCGTCGCCAACGTCTGCCCGCCGTTGATGCGCGAGGTAAACTGGCTGCCGCGGAAGATGGCATCTCCATTCGGCTGCATGGGCACAAACCCCGGCTGAAGCTGTAACAGGGATTCGGCCAGGCGAATGTCGGCTCCCATCGCGGCAGGCAGGTCACGATAGTACGTCTCGCCGATCGTGTGCGAAACGGTCGCGTTGTTCGTGTCGATTTGCTCGACTCCGCCCTCCACCGTAACCGTCTGGTTCACGGCACCCACTTCCAGCTTTACGTCCTGACGGTAGGTCTGCCCGCCACTCACGACGATTCCCTTGGTCGTGGAGGTCTTGAACCCTTCCTTCTCGACTTGAACTGTGTACGTACCCAGAATAAGAGGAGGAGTGCTGTAGTTGCCCGCGCCGTTGGTGCCCACTTCGATTCTCGTGCCGGTTTTCTCGTCAGTGATGCTGACTTTTGCGCTCGGAACGGCAGACCCGCTCGAGTCCGTGACGATACCCGTAATGACCGCCCGATCAGCCTGTTGAGCACGCGCGGCCGGTCCCGTGAACACAACCAAGGCACACACGAACAAGACGCCCAGAGATAATGCTCGTCTCATTTCCACGCCTCCCGCAGAATCAAGTGTAAAAGCCTCGTCCGGCGTGAAACCTCCCCGAAGTATGTGGAACCGATGCCAGCTCGGACTGTTTGTGAGCCACGCAGCCCGGAGCAAAAACTGCCCAGCCAAGATGGCAAGTCCAGTATTTTTCTTGAACTGGCCCTGAATTCTGTCTGGAAGTGATCTGGTTCCACACACCCCCTTGGTTGTTTCCCCGCCAGACCCGCCACTGAAGCGACTCGCTTCAAGCGCCCCAAACTTCGAAAGTTCAGAAGCCTCGTCTCCTGCCCTGCCGGCCAGTAAACGTTTTCCCGAACTGCTCGCTTTCTACTCCCTGGCACAGCGGATGTCAAGATTTTTTTGGAACCTCAGCCCCGATGCCACGGGCCCTCCCGGACAAATCGCTCGACTCGGCGAGAGACACGGTACGCGTTTACAGCTAGTTCGCACGGCGCTATGCTCTGTGCTTTCGGCGAATGAATGAATCGCGAACCACCGGTTCGCGTCTCGATGAAAGGACCGGAGTTCAATGAGTTTGGGCGCAAAGGCCGTTCGGAGCATGAGTCTGGCCACTTTGGTTCTGGGGCTGCCCACGGGCGCCTGGCCCCAGGCACAAAAAAAGGCCCCCGCGTCGGTCAGCCAAGTTGAAAATAAAATCAAACTGCATCCTAAAAGCTCCAACCTCTACGTCGAACTAGGATTGGCTTTTTGGGGGCAGAACGACTACGCACGGGCCTTCGAAGCGTTTCAGCATGCCGTGAAGCTCGGCCCCGGGTCCGCGCAAGCTCACAATTGGCTGGGTGCCGCTCTAATGCAACAGGGTGATTTTCCGGGCGCCATCACTGAGTTCAAGAAAGCCATCTCCCTCAACGCAAAATATGCACGCGCATACGCGAACCTGGGCTCGGCGACGGCAAAAAATGGTGATGTAGCCGGTGCTGTCGTTTTTTTTCAAAGGGCCTTGTCGCTTGAGCCCAACAGTGTGGCCGCGCATCTGAATCTGGGCATCGCCCTTCGGGAAAAAGGCGACAGCAAAACCGCTCTAGCGCATTTGCAGTCTGTCACCAAGCGCGAGCCCAACAACGTCACGGCACTATACCTGCTTGGGCAGACCTTGCAGCAGAGCGGAAATCTTGCCGGGGCCATCGAAACCTTCGAGGATTTGCTTCGCATTAATCCCGAGTTTCGTGAAGGTTATTACGCCCTCGGGGTGGCCTTGAAGCAAGAGGCCGCAGCACTACATAAGCCGCGTCAGCCAGCTGCGAGCCCTGCCGACGACTTATTTCGCAAAGGGCAGCAGGCAGCGGCGCGGGGCGAGCTGAAACAGGCAGAGCAGCTCCTAGGCGGAGCCTTGGATAAGGATACTAACCACGCCGAGGCGCACAATTTGCTCGGATTCGTATTGGGTCAGCAGGGCGACCTCACTTCGGCATTGACCCACCTGGGGCGCGCCGTGGCACTCCGGCCCGACCTAGGTGATGCGCACTACAATTTCGGCGTTGCCTTGTGGTACAGCGGATCAAAAGCAAAAAGCGTTGCAGAGTTGCGCGAAGCGGTTCGGCTCGATCCCGGTGCGGGTCCCACCTATGCCTTCCTCGGGACTGCACTGCGCGAAAGCGGCGAATTGGACGACGCAAGACGAAACCTGCAGTGCGCCATCGCCCTCCTGCCAACCGTTTCTTCGACCTACATTGACCTTGGAATTGCTTATCTTCGCAGCGGAGAGCTTGATAGAGCCATCGGGCAGTTCGAGGCGGGGATAAACGTCCCCTCTCCATCTGGTCCAAGACCCGATTGCAACGGTGCGACCGCGGAACTCCGAAAGGTACTTGCTACGGAACCAGACAACGCTGAAGCGCACAATGTGCTGGGACTACTACTTGGGTGTAGCGGGGCCGACAGCAAGCAAGTACTGGCGGAGTTTCGTGAGGCTGTGCGTCTGCGGCCAGATTATGCAGAAGCCTACAACAACATGGGGCTCGTCTTGGCGCAACATAATGACGAAAAGGCTGCAATCGCTGAGTTTCGAGAAGCTCTGCGCATCAGTCCGGATTACGCGGACGCTCATGCGAATCTGGGAGCAGTCCTTACCACCACAGATGGCGAAGAGGCAGTGCACGAACTTGAGAAGGCTGTGGCGCTCGCTCCCGGCTCCTTGAAAGCGCAGTTCAATCTGGCTGTGGCCTACGGTGCCAATGCGAACTACGGCTTGGCCAAGGAAATCGAGCAGCTGCGTAAGGTGATCGCCAGCCAGCCGGATTTTCCTGGAGCCCGGCTCGCCCTGGGCAGAAGCCTCCTCGGTGAAGGGAAGGTGGAGGAATCGATCGGAGAACTTCGCGAAGCAATCCGGCTAGAGCCTCAAAATACCCAGGCTCATTATCAACTGGGGCTGGCTCTGGTCCGGGCAGGACACAAGGACGAGGGTACTGCTGAGTTGCAGAAAAGCCGAGACTTGGCTTCCTCCGACGATCGCAGGCAGAACGCGACTTTGGATGTCGCAGAAGGGCATGTCGCGCTCGAACAAGGGCAGTTGGGCCAAGCCGCAGCCAAGTTCCGGCACGCGCTCGAACTGCAGCCCGAATTCGCCGATGCCGAGCATTTCCTGGGAACCGTTCTTGAGAAGCAGGGTGACGCGGAGGGCGCTTCCGCGGCCTATCGAAGAGCTCTTGAACTCAACCCCGGCGACATCCTGGCCCGGGAGAAAATTGCCACGCTTTCAAACGAGGCAGGCGCTGCAGACGAGCCAACCCGTATCAACCAATTCGAAGATTACTTCCGCGAAGGACGGTTTCAGGATGTCGAGCTGCTTCTTGCCGCTTATGTGAAGGAGCATCCGAAATCCTCCTGGGGTTGGTACGCCTTGGGGTATAGCCAGTTCGCGCTGCGGAAAATAGGGGAGTCCATCCAGGCGCTGGCCAAGTCGCTCCAACTCGATGTCCGGAACGCGGAGGCCCATAAGATTCTTGGCCGTGATCTCATGATTGTCGGAAGGTTCGACGCAGCTCAAACAGAGTTTGAACAAGGAATTCGGTACAATCCGCAGTCCGCCGAGATGCATTTCAACCTGGGCAAACTGTTCTCCATTCAGGACAGCTGGGTTGCGGCGCGGGAAGAATTTGAAAAGTCGCTCCGGCTCGACCCTTTATACATGGAAGCGTGGGATGCCCTAGGGTTTGCTCAGGAGGCGGTCGGAGATGGAGTCGGAGCCGTTGCGAGTTATGAGAAAGCCATCGCGCTCAATGAGGCTAGGAAGGGAAAATTCGTCTCGGCGCATGTGAACCTGAGTGGCTATTACAACCGCAAAGGCGATACGGAGAAAGCTCTGGCGTACGCCCGTGCGGCTTTGCAACTCGATCCTAAGTGTGATGGGGCTTGGTTTCAAAAGGCAAAAGCTGATGAGGCACAAGGCCGACTCAACGACGCGGCCGAAGCTCTGGACAAAGCAGTTTCTCTAAATCCTCGGGCGTCTTCGTATTATTACGTTCAGGCAAACGTCGACCGGCGGCTTGGAAAGACAGAAGAGAGCCGAAAAGCATTGGATTCGTTTATGCGTCTTCAGAAGGAAACGAACGAGATGGAGGAAAAACGGAGGAACCTCGCGGATCACTCTACTTCTCCGCCTCAGCCCAAGAGCCGACCTGACTGATCGGCTGTATTCGAGGATTCGCATGCGGTGGAGTGTCAAAGTGAACCCTGAATCAGTTTTTCTTATGAAACTCCCAAGACTGTCACGCTTACATGTTGGAACGAGTAATCTAGTTTCGCTCCTTCCAGTCGTACACGTTCTACGTCTCTACTCGCCTACGCGCACGTCAGATTCAGTGTGATCCTATTATAATTCTCCCCGTTTCCGCTGGAGGACTCAGTGACCGGAGAGCGGAAATACTCGCCTCCAATACATACGTTGTCACTGCGGAAGCTCAGATCCGCTATAATAAGATCAAATAGAGATTGACATGCTCCCTGGAAATAACTACAGTCATTCCACTGTTGTCCTACCCAGCTTGGGGTTACTTCTCAATTCGACTCGGTGAAGGAGTTTACCCGGCCACCTCCTCCCATTTTCTTTAGGAGGTGTGAAATGTTTGACTCTCAGCTCCATCGCAAACTATCGCTTACGGTCGCGGTTCTCGGCTTCTTTACCTTGACGGGCTGCTCGAACCAGCCAGGCATCGTAGCTGCGAATGCTGCGGGCGTCTCCGGTGCAACGCAACCACTTCAACTCATCACCTTGCCGAAAGGCACAACGATCACGGCAACCGTCGGTCAAACCCTCGCTAGCCACAAGAACCACTGGGGCGATTCTTTCGTGGCCAGCATCGCCCGGCCCGTCAAGATAGACGGAAAGATAGTGCTTCCGCGAGGCACCGAGGTCACTGGCCGCGTTCTTGAGGTAAAGAACCATGAATTGAAGGTGGCTCTCTCTTCTGTCGTCGTCCATGGGATCTATTGCGACTTGGCTACCAACTCGCGTCGCCCTTCTGACAAAGATCAACCCAATCACAAGGGCGAGAAAAACAGCACTCGAAAGCAGAAGAAAGACGATTCCACTCTCTCAGCCAGAACGAGGTTGACGTTTAAGCTCTCCAAACCTACGACCATCCCGGCCAAAGCCTAACGCGAATAGGGGAAGTTTCTCCGGGGGAATTTCCTCTGGGGAAACTTCTCCAGACTTGTCGCTAAGGCCATGAATGCGCCATCGTTTAAGCAATGCACAGGCTGAGCGCACCTTGCAAGAGATTGAAGGGCATTCCGCAGCCTTACTGCGTCGGTCCCGGCCTCGGCGCACACATAAAAGTACGTTCGCTCGCTTTCAGCAAAAACCACATAGCCACCGCGAATCTGCGTGAGTCCGGCTCTTCCGTTAGCGTTACATTGATAAAGTGCATGACGATATCCGCAAATAACCCGTCATAGAAGTGGCCTGCGATGCCGAACCGTCGCCGAGTATGCATCGACGGAAAACGTAAGCGCTAAGGGTGGCTCAGTAGGAAAATGGCGAAACTCGCAAAGAAAGCCAGTGTACCCAGGCCTGCACCTCCCAGAACTATTATCCAGGCGTTCGTACCGGATGCCACAGCCCATAGTTCCTCCAGGGGAGAAAGGCCGGAATTCGAAAGGTGTCCCTACCAAAAACCTCGTCGGGTCGGGCAACCACCAGAAGTTATTCGTACTGCATGCCCGTCACCTTTCGGAACAATTCGAAGGGCAAGCGTCCTGCCACAAAAAACTAAAGTTCGCATAGCAAACGGGCACACGGCTCGTTCTGCATTCCCACACGAGCGTTTGCAGGCCAGTCTTCGATCAGGCAGCTTTGCGCGAGTAAAGGTGATGCAGGCCGCCGACTTTCGGAATCTCGATCACCTGACCGAGCGAAGGAAGCTCGACCGGTCGGCTGACGGGCGCATCTTTTTCGAGCGACAGATGCGTACGGCATCTTTCGTGGTATTCGAAATAATCCTTCAGAATCCGGCGCAACCCGGCCTCATGGAAAACAATGACGTGATCCAGGCATTCGCGACGGATGGAGCCCACCAGTCGTTCCGCAAAGGGATTTTGCCACGGCGATCGCGGCGCAGCCAGGACTTCCCGAATGCCCATCGATTTCGCCGTCTCACAGAACTTCTCACCGTACACGCGGTCGCGGTCGCGCAGCAAGTAACGCGGGGCGTTGTCCCAGGGGAAAGCCTCCAAAAGTTGACGGGCGCATCTTTGTCGATCGACATATGCGTACGGCATCTTTCGCAGTATTCGAAATAATCCTTCAGAATCCGGCGCAACCCGGCCTCATGGAAAACAATGACGTGATCCAGGCATTCGCGACGGATGGAGCCCACCAGTCGTTCCGCAAAGGGATTTTGCCACGGTGATCGCGGCGCAGCCAGGACTTCCCGAATGCCCATCGATTTCGCCGTCTCACAGAACTTCTCACCGTACACGCGGTCGCGGTCGCGCAGCAAGTAACGCGGAGCGTTGTCCCAGGGGAAAGCCTCCAAAAGTTGACGGGCTGTCCATTCTGCTGTGGGGTTAGCGGTCACCGCGAAATGAATCGCACGTCTGCGGGCCTGATCGAGAATCACA
>QHYJ01000279.1 GCA_003223255.1 Acidobacteriota bacterium
CTTCCGTGCCTCGACTAATCCTGTGCCAGCGCTCGCGAGCACTATCGCCTCCCCCGTGTGGCGCTTTTCCGGAATCTTCAACTCAAATTGCCCGCGGTCGTCTGCCAACGTAGCGGCGTTATTGCCCTGTAGAACCACCAACGCCCTCGATATCGGCTCCTTCGTTACCGAGTTCAACACTCGCCCCCGTATCGTTGTGGCCTGCTCTTCCTGCGCGTCGTTCCCGTGTGCACGTGCCGCCTCGCCATACAGTACAAGGGCGACGGCCGTCGCCCATCCCAGAACCCACGCGCGCCAAGTCACTTTCACACCATTCAATGCTATTCCTCCACGTATCTTGACGGTTTACAGCCGCTGATTCTACCACCTGCTTGCCAAAAGCCCGGCATTTCCGGCGCGGCTTTTTAAAACTGCCGGCGTTAGTGGTTTAGAACAAAACCATCTTGACATCGAATGCTCCTGGATGGGAGCACTTGTACGAGTTGCCCGCAGAATGCGCCAAGAAGGCACGTCAGACCCGCCGCGAGTTCCTCCAAACCGCGGGAAAGGCCGCCGCCGTCGTGGCCGCGTCCAGCTTTATGCCGCTCAGGATGCGTGGTCAAGGCAAGTTGGGGAAAGTCGTCATCGTCGGGGGCGGCGTCGCCTGCCTACGCTGCGCCCATCGGCTCTGGAATAAATGGGGCCGTCCCTCAACCGTCTACGATTGGGATGAGATAACGCAGCAGTGCGGAATTGCCTGCGCGGGCTCGAACGCCACATAACGGGGATCGCCACAAAACGGCACTCTTCGACGCGAGTATTTGGATCACACGTTGTTTTGGACGACAGCAGATCTCGAAAACAAGCTGTTCGATTTCAGGACCTACTTTAACTAGCCAGGCTGCGCTACGCCTCGGCCGTGCGTCCTAGCCATTGTCATGCACTTACAGGCACTTTTGCCACGATATTCAGCCGAGAATGATCGACAATCTAAAGCGCCGTGCAACCAAGGCAGGGGCGCGCTCAAGCGCGTTGACCCGTTTCCCCGACACTTGTCGCCTTTGGGCGTCACCAGGTCCGTCGAGTCGCTTTTATAGTATTGATTCTTCGGTTCCTATCCTAGGGCAAATCCTAGTCTCTCATGGAATTTTGCGTGCTAGCCTTGTGGCAGAACTAGGAAATGGGAGGGACAAAGATGCTCAATGCGGACATCCTTGCACCGGGCGCGCGCGATTCGGTGGGTTTGCCTGCCCCGCCATTCCAAAAAACAATGAAGAGTGGTTCAAAGTTGCGCATTGTACTGCTCTGCCCTCGGGGCCCTCTTTATCGGCATCGGGGCGGCATCTGGAAGAAGACAATGCGGTACGCTCCGCTGACCCTGACCACGCTTGCCTCGCTGGTGCCGCCGGAAATTCCCGCTGACGTAGAGATCTTCGATGAGGGCGTTGACGAAATTGACGCCGAGCGAATCACAGCGGATCTGGTCGGAATCACGGTGATTACAGGAACCGCGCCACGAGCCTATGAACTTTCCGCGCAATTCCGTCAACGAACCATTCCAGTTGTGCTTGGCGGCGTTCACCCGACCTTGATGCCAGAAGAGGCGATGCAACACGCGGACGCCGTGGTGACGGGTTACGCCGAAGAATCCTGGCCGCAACTCTTGCGCGATTTTGTGGCAGGGAAGCTGCGCCCTCGCTACAACCAAAATCCGAGTCTCAACCTGGCGAACCTTCCCTTTCCGAAGCGCGAACTCTACAACAGCCGGTTAGTCAACGTTGCGCATACGCTGGAAGCGACGCGCGGGTGTATTTACCAGTGCGAATTTTGCGTGGTGCCTTCGGCTTGGGGCAAGCCGCTGCAGAAGCCTGTGGGTGATGTGATCGCGGATATCCGGCAGATGCGCGCGAAAAGAGTCATTTTCCTGGACCTCAACCTGATTGCAGACGTCCCGTATGCCAAAGAGCTCTTTGCGGCACTGATTCCCCTGCGCATCCAATGGGGTGGCCTTGTCACAACCACCATTGCGTGGGACGACGAACTTCTGGATCTTGCTGCACGAAGCGGCTGTCGGGGATTGCTGATCGGTTTTGAATCTCTGAACCAAGCGTCGCTGACCGAAGCGAAAAAAGGCTTCAACATGCGGCAGGACTATCAGGAAGTGATCCGCAAGATACGCGCACGGCGGATTGCCCTGATGGGATGCTTTGTCTTCGGTTTCGATCACGACACTGCGCAGACCTTCGACGAAACCGTAGACTTCGTGCTGGCCACACGGATCGAACTACCTCGCTATGCGATCGCCGTCCCTTTTCCGGGAACTCCATTTTTCAAGCGCCTGAAAGCCGAAGGGCGGATCACTACGGAAAACTGGGGACTCTACGACGGCCAGCACGTGGTGTTTCAGCCAAAGAATATGACTGCCGACGAGCTTCTAAGGAACACGCGGGACTCGGCATCGCTATCCCTGCGAACCTGGGCTACCGGTTCTACGCGAATCACCTCGATGCCTTTTACAACTGCGATTGGCAGTTGGCGCCTAACGGCTGACGGACAATCATGCGCCTTACCCTGGTTCATCCCTGCATCGGACGGCGGCGCGGACAGCCCTATATCCGCACGTGGCAGATGGAGCCGCTTGCTCCCGCGACACTTGCCGGACTGACTCCCAAGAGCAGGGATACACAAATCCGCTTTTACGATGACCGGACAGAATCGATTCCGTTCGACGAGCCAACGGATTTGGTGGCGATGAGCGTGGAAACGTATACCGCGAAGCGCTCCTACCAAATCGCGTCCGAATACCGTCGGCGCGGCATTCCCGTGGTGATGGGAGGATTTCATCCGACGTTGGTTCCGGAAGAGGCAAGCGAGTACGCGGAATCGATTGTAATCGGCGAAGCGGAGCGGCTTTGGCCGGAGGTTCTGTCCGACTTTCGCAATGGCCGCCTGCGGCGCGTGTACCGACAGGGAGGCCGTCCCCCTCTTTCTGGCTTGCGGCCGGATCGCTCGATTTTGGCTGGGAAGCGGTATCTGCCGGTGGGATTAGTAGAGGCCGGACGCGGCTGCCACTTCCGATGCGAATTTTGCGCGATCCAGTCGTACTTCGGAAATACACAGACGCGCCGGCCGATCGACGAGATCATCGAGGAGATTCGCCGGATCAAGAAACCGCTGATCTTCTTCGTCGACGACAACATCACGTCCAACATGGATCAGGCCAAGGAGTTCTTCCGGCGGCTGATTCCTCTTAAGATTCGCTGGGTCAGCCAGGCCAGTATCAACGCGGCGCACGATGAAGAGTTTCTACAGCTCATCAAGGCAAGCGGCTGCCAAGGCCTGTTGATCGGATTCGAAACACTGAATCCGCAAAATCTTCGCCGGATGCACAAGACCTTCAACCTGATGAAAGGCGGCTACGAGAAGGCGTTGGAGAATCTGCGCCGCCATGAGATTCGCCTTTACGTGACCTTCATCCTGGGCTACGACGAAGACAACGGCGATACGTTGCATGAAACCCTGGAGTTTGCGCAGCGCCACCGGTTTTACATTGTGGCGTTCAATCACCTGACGCCGTTTCCCGGAACGCCGCTCTACGAGCGGCTGCAGAGAGAGGGGCGGCTGCTCTATGACCGTTGGTGGCTGGCGCCAGAGTACCGCTACGGCATGGTTCCGTTCGCGCCGCTGGGTATGACGGCCGACGAAGTGAAGCAGCGATGCGTTGAAGCCCGACAAAAATTCTACAGCTTCGGATCCATCTTCCGACGCGGCCTCGATTTCAAGGTGAACAGCAAAAACTGGTTCATGTGGAGCCATTTCTTCTCGATCAATCTGCTATTCCGCTCCGAGGTGTTCCAGCGAAAGGATTTTCCACTTGGCGATGAAGCGTATTCGGCCCCGTTGCTGAAGGCTGCGCACAGCGAGCCATTCGGCTTCAGGCCGCCCGTTTTGCAGAGTCCGGCCCTTTTGCAGGTGGGTTGATGCGAGTTCGGATTGACCTTGCAACTGCAGCAGACGATGCCGCGATTCGCAGACTTTGCCGCCGCGAAGCGATGCCGGGTCGCGTGTCGCTAAGCTATGAACGCGAGCCTGACTTCTCGCTGGGCTGCCGCGTCACGGGGCAGAACGCTCAAGTGGTGGTAGCACGACAAGAAGAAGGCGAAGTAGTGGGGGTCGCCTGCAGGTCTACACGAGAGATGTTCATCAACGGAATGCCAGAGCGCCTTGGATATCTTGGACAATTGCGCATCGACGAAAACTATCGGGGAAGGTGGCTGGTTTCGAGAGGGTTTTCGTTGCTCCGACAGGTACACGAGCAGGATCCTGTTCCTGCCTATCTCATTTCGGTTGTCGCGGGGAACAGCGAGGCGGAAGGAGTGCTGATTCACAAAGCGCGGCGGAGTTTTCCAGCGTTTCACCAGGTCGCGGATTTCAGCTCGTTGGCCATTGCACTGGGACGGCGCAAGCCATCCGTTCACGGCGATCTTGAGATTTGTTGGGCAACGGAAGACCAAGCAGAGGAAATCGTCCAGTTTCTTCTCACGCACGGGAGCCAGCGGCAGTTCTTTCCCGCTTGGACGGCGGACGGGCTTCGCCAATTGACGAGAATCGGGCTGCACTTTGAGGACATCAGAGTGGCTCGCCGCAACGGGAAAATCATCGGCGTCGCAGGCCTCTGGGACCAAAGCGGGTATAAACAGTTCGTCGTGCGAGGGTATTCCGGCTGGATGCGAGCGACAGCACCGCTGTACAACCTGAGCGCGCCGTGGCTTGGGCGGCCGTCATTGCCACGCGTCGGCTCAAAACTGCGCAGCGTGTATGCGGCATTCGTGTGCATATCCGACGATGAGATTCAGGTGTTCGCGGCACTACTGCGGGAGCTGTACAACCGCGGCTGCGAGCGAGGTTTCGACTACGTGCTGCTCGGACTCGATTCGCGCGATCCTTTTCTGCCGGTAGCCCGAAGATATGCGCACGTTTTCTACCCGAGCCGATTGTATCTAGCCGAGTGGCCCGATGGAGGCAAACTGCATGAGCGACTTGATCACCGCACTACCTACGTCGACATCGCCACCCTTTGACCTTGTGCCAGCCAGGCGGCTGGAAGGTTGCGTCGAGCGCAGAGAGCGATTGACGCTGCGGGAGCGCGACCGCATGTATGCGCTGCTCGAGACCTACTTCCGAGGAACGACAAGAGAACAGTTCGAGAGCGACCTTGCAGAGAAGGACGTGGTCATCTTGCTGCGGGACCTCAAAGACGGGCAGATTCAGGGTTTTTCTACGCTCATGCGCATGACGGTGAAGGTCAACGGGCAGAACATCGTGGCTTTCTTTTCCGGAGACACCATCGTGGCGCGGGAGTTCTGGGGCGAAACCCTATTGAGCCGTCTCTGGAGCCAGACCATTTTTGCCGAGACCGACCGCATCCGCGAACACGAGCCGGAGACTCGCGTGTACTGGTTCCTGATCTGTTCGGGCTATAAGACTTGGCGTTTTCTCCCCGTTTTCTTCAAAACGTATTTTCCGAACCCTCATGAGGCTACGCCGCCGCAGATTCAACAAATCCTGGACGAACTTGGGCAGCGGAAATTTGGCGATGAATATGTCCCGCAAGAGGGTGTAGTCCGTTTCCGGTCAGCGACGCCTCTGCGCGAGGGCGTAGCCGATGTGACGGAGGAACGGCTGAGAGATCCTCTGATTGCGTTTTTTCATCGGATGAATCCCGGCCACATCCGCGGCGATGAACTGGCATGTCTCACGGAAATTGCGCGTTCAAATCTGACACGGGCGGGTGAACGTATGGTGGGCCCGCGTTTGATGAAGAGAGGAACGGAATGACGCACGGGGGGCAGAGGGAAGATAAGCCAGCTGCCACTGTCGCGGAGAAGGCGCGAATCTTCTTTGGATTGGGCCTGCTCGTCGCAGTCCCATACTTTGCGGTCCAATACCACCCACTTTTTTCGGCGAATATCGTGCCGGTAACGGCGATCGACCGGCTTATCCCGCTGTATGCCCCAGCGGTGTTTCCATATTTATCGCTCTATGCGCTGCTGGCCCTGGCGTTGCTCCTGGTACGCGACAGTCGCGTGATGCGAACCATGGCGTTTGGCTTCGCTTGGATCACAGCGGTTTCACATTTGTGCTTTCTGCTGTGGCCAACCACCATACCCGTGTTACCCGCAGCGTCCGGACCGACGAATTCTCTCCTTGAGATTGTCCGCGCCGTGGACACGAGCCGTAATGCTCTTCCATCCCTGCATGCTTCCCTGGCGGTGTATTGCGCGCTTTGTATCGGGCGTCTGTTGAAGTGGCGTGCGAGCCGCATCGCGCTGTGGCTCTGGACCCTTTCGATCCTTGCTGCGACTTTGCTTGCCAAGCGGCACCTCTTTCTCGATCTGGTGGCGGGTGCGTCGATGGGACCGCTTGTCTACGCCGTGCTGATCCGAAGGAGAGAGGAAGAAGCTTCGGAGTCCGAGGCGCTGAAGGAGACACTGCGCGCGAGGGCGAGACTCGCCTGCGGTCTTGAAACGGAAATTGGGCGGTTGGCCCGGCAGGATTGGCGGAAGCGTCTAGCGGAGGTCGCTTGCTTCGGCTCATTGGGAGTTGCCGGAGTGACAATGACGTCGACCGCGCTCGCCGGGAGCCGCTGGTTTTTTCTGCCATTGGGAATTGTTGTCACGGCGCTGGCCTTGAACGCCTTCGTCCTGTTGATGCACGACGGCATGCATGAAAGCCTTGTGCAAGGACGCGGATGGAACCGAGCCGCATCGGTACTGATCGGTTCTACCTTTCTGATGTCGTTCTCCGCCTATCGCGTCCTGCATACGCGGCATCACCGGTTTCTTGGTGACCCGCGCGACCCTGACGACTATAAGAACTACACGCGACGGCGGTCGTTGGTCTGGATGCTCCACTTTGTGCGTTTGTCGATCGGATCCTTGCTCTACTTGCTCCTGATACCGACTCTCGCTCTGAAATTTGGAACCGACAAGCAGCGGAGGTATATCTTGACCGAGTACGCCTTCCTCGGCGCGGTCTACAGCTTGCTCCTGCGCTTTGTGCCGGCTTCGGTCTTGGGAGTCGCGTGGTTTGTTCCGCTGTTGATGGTCGGCACGCTGACGGCAATCCGCGGATTCACGCAGCACGCGATCACCGACGCTGCGGATCCTTATATAGCCAGCCGCACAATTCTGCCCAATCCTGTGGTCGCGTTCTTTCTATTGAACGAAAACTATCACCTCGAACACCATCTCTTTCCTGAAATCCCAAGCTACCATCTGCCCGCGCTTCATCGCCTGATCTGGCCGAAACTTCCACGCGCGGTTTCCGGACGCAGCTATCTCGGTTTTCTGATGCAATTCTTCCGCGCCACCCCGCAGATGGATGAATCTCCGATCGGGCTGGAGCATCCCTCCGCGAAATTGTGATGAAAGCCGCTCTTGCCAACTCGGCGTGGCTTGCGGGATGCCTTCCCGCTCTTGCACGTTTTCGCCGCGCCACAAAACGGGTCGCGGAAACCCAAAGTTCCATTTTGCGGCGGACCCTTGCGGCGAACCAAGATACGGAATTTGGACGAGAGCACCGGTTCGGCTCGGTAACAACTGTCGCTGATTATCAGAGTCTCGTCCCACTTTGTGACTACGAAAGTTGCAGTCCGGACATCCTACGCATCGCTGCGGGCGAAAGAAATGTGCTGACGAGCGAGCCAGTTCGATTGTTTGAGCCGACGAGTGGGTCTTCCGGGGCCCAAAAATGGGTTCCCTACAACCGCGCATTGCAGCGGGAATTTCAGGCAGGCATCCGCGCGTGGATTGCCGATTTGTTTTTGCACGAGCCCGGTGTGCTCGGCGGAGAAGCGTACTGGTCGGTGAGCCCGGCCTTGACCGTCCAACGCAAAACCGCAGGAGGCATTCCCATCGGATTCGAAGAGGATGCCGACTACGTTGGCGCTTGGCAAAAAGGCCTGGTTAATTCCCTGATGGCCGTTCCCTCGGAGGTACGGAAGATTCGCGACGTCGATGCGTTTCGATACGTCACGCTTCTCTTCCTGCTTCGCAACCGGAATCTGCGGCTGATCTCGGTGTGGAATCCAGCCTTTCTCACGATGCTCCTGGCACCGCTGCAGAATTGCGCCGATACGCTTATCGCCGACCTCAAGCTTGGCACGATCTCGGTCCAAAGCGAGATACCGCAGATTCTTCGACACAAATTCGTCGCTGATCCTTGGCGGGCTGAGGAGGTTCGCTCGGCTCTGAAAGCGGCTGATCCCGCGGCGATCCACCAGCAATTGTGGCCAAGGCTGTGTGTAGTGAGTTGCTGGAGTGATGCAAACTCAGAGGCGGCAGCAAAAGCGCTGGCTGGGTTGTTTCCGCAGGCTTGGCTCCAGGCTAAGGGCCTTCTCGCTACCGAAGGTTTTGTTTCATTTCCCCTTCACGGACACCAAGGTTCTGCGCTCGCCATCAGTTCGCATTTTCTGGAGTTCTTGCCCGTGAACGAAGCAGGCCACCGCGATTTCGAGCGGCCGCAACTCGCCCATGAACTGGACCTGGGACAGCGCTACGCCGTGGTGCTGACAACCGGAGGCGGCCTCTACCGGTATCAGCTACAGGATGTCGTTGAAGTCATGACTCGGCTGGGAGATTGCCCAACGATTCGTTTCGTGGGCCGTCTCGGCTGTGTTAGCGACTGGTTCGGCGAGAAGTTGAACGAAGTGCACGTGGCGGGCATACTGCGCGACGTGTTTAATCGAGTTGGAATCTCGCCTGCTTTTGCGATGGTGGCCTGCGACCCTGATTCCTCCAAACCCGGCTACACTCTCTTCATTGAATCGCAGACCACTCTGGAAACTCTTCATCAGGCACGGCTCGCGGTCGAAGAGCGGTTGCGCGACAATTTCCATTACAATTACGCGAGAAATCTCGGACAGTTGGCGGAGCTGCGTGTGTTTCGCACGAGCGACGGAGCGGAGACCTATCTGAAGTCAAAGATGGCGAACGGCCAGAGAGGCGGAGACATCAAACCCACGGCTCTGGACCGCGGTGGGCAATGGTCGCGCATTTTTCGCGGCGAGTTTCTGGGTGAGGCCGTCCAGCATTCGGCGGCTCACGGAGTCATTTCAGACTGGAACGTTCCGCTTCTTTCGTACCATTCCTGAATCTTTGGCAAGTTTCCAAGCGACGCTTGCGGATGCAGATGATGGATCAGGTGGTAGCCCACATTGTGAGGCGTGAGCAAGAGCTTTCCCATCCAGCCCAGGTGGTGGTGCCGCGTGAAGTGGAGAATCGCCCTCCGGCTGCGCTCAGTGCTTGGTTTTTGTACGTGTTCAAACAGCAGGCGGACTCCAGCGAGATAACCCGCCACGACGAGGGGCAGAAGGTAATACGCCGTCATCCAGGCTGGTCGCAAGGCGACAGCAAAGCCAACGCAGACATAAAAGAGAGTTTGCCATCGATCTTCGCATGCGCAGGCGAGCAGTTCCCGACTGGGGGTCAAGTCCTCCCCCGAAAGATCTTGTAGGAAGATTCTCCCGTAAACTCCGCGCAAGCCGGGAAGGTAGGCCGCGACTGCACCGATCACTCCGCGAAGCACCCACAAGGGAACCAGAAGAAAATATCGCAGCGTCATGATCCAGAATCGCAGACGGCTTTCTCCCACGCAAGTTTTCAGATAGGGATCGTTGTGCAGTCCCAAATCGCAGTGATGTCTTAAGTGGTGATAGCGCATGGCCTCGACGGTCGTGCCAATGGGATATCCCGCAAGGAGTTCGATGAGCCGGATCGTCGGCGATTTCTGCCCCGGCGGCATGTGCACGACATCGTGAAGAACGACACCGAGCGCATGGAGCCGTCCTGCGATCAGGATCAATCACGCGGGGTAAAAATACCGCGGAGCGAAGGGAGTCAGGACGAGAACTCCGGCAATCGCCGCCCAATCGAGCACCGCGACCAACAGGAGGTTACAAACGTTGGCGGGCTGAACCCATTCCTGAGGCACGGACTGCATGAATAGAGTATCCAAGATGCAGATTGGGGATCGCGGGGCATTTGATGCAGCCTGTACCAGGAAGGTAAACGCTCAACTGTCCCGAATCGCAGCCAGAGGAAATATGTTTTGGGTAGCACCGGCCCTTAGACCGCTCTTGACGTTTAGCTACTGCATAACAGCCCCATTTCGTGATAGTTCCGAGGCTCTTTCGATCGAAGCCTTGGGGACATTGGGGACAAGACTGAACTTTTTAGCCCGGGCGAGCTAAGCATACTGTCGGATTGCTCCCCACTTGTTTTTCTCTGACGGGCTCTCCACCGGCATGAAAGGTTCAGACGGGCGGCGCCGGATCGAGGCCGCTGCCAAAGCCCGAGAGCCCTACCTCCGGCAGTTCAACGATATATTGTGCACATCAATTGCTGCGCCTACCAGAAGCGGCTGTCTCAGCAAGACTCGCATAAACGGCGCGCTCAAAATGCTCGGCAACGGAGATCGCAGCATCATCGCTAAATGGAGGTAGCTGCATCATGATTACCACACAGGTTTTCCGGGGCGAGTCAATCCAGAAAAACGTGTTGTAGATACCCGCCCACGCAGGGACCGGCTAGAACGGCCGCCTTCGACGGGCCTGGTGTTGATGGCAAATCCCAGCCCAAACTTGTCCAGGGAACCGGGGATGCGGATAGGATCTTTCGCAAACTGGGGGACTAAGCTCCTCATTTCTGGGAGAGTCAAGTCGCGAATCTGGTTGCGGCTCATCTGCTCAACCGTTTCGGGCTGCAGGATCCGTTTGTTGCCAAGCTTCCCGCCGCCCAGCAACATGCGCTCGAACTTCAGGTAATCGCTTGCTGTCGAGTAGAGACCGCCACCACCGCTGTAGACTGGCCGTCACCATAATAGGGAATGGCTAGCTTAGAGCTAGGTGAAACACGCGTAGCCCGCCGAAACGGACTCGACCACCCAGACCGGTGCCCCACAGTGACAACGCGCTCCCTTCAGCGCGTCCGAAACGCAATCGCGCAAACGCGTAAGCAACTCTGCGGGATTCTCGTCCGGGGTGGCCTTCGCGTGGAGCTTGACGTACTCCATGACTCCGATCGGTACGAAACTCATGTCTCTCCTCACTTCAAATGTGCCCCGCTATCTTTACGGGAGCTTGTGCTCCTCCAGCCAATCGCGTGCTATTTCTGGCAGCGCTTCCTTGCGGAATTGAGACCAACTCTGTTTTCTGCCCAGTTCTCGAATCGTAGTCCCAAGCATCCGAAAGGCGCCTGCTCCAGGAATGACATGCAGCAGTTCTTGCCGCATCCATTCGCTATACTGCGCTTGCTCCAATTCATCCACAAAGAACCTTCATGAAATGTCGAAGTTGTCCGGCAACTCCAGGCAAGGATCGCTCGTCGACACGGCAAGGAACTTTGGCGACATACTGAGCACCTTCGTAGCTGTGCAGATCACGCACCGTAAGGAGCCAATTGTAAGATACGCAGGCTGCGTATGGTTGGGAGGTCACGATCATTCGTGAGAAAAGTGGCACAGCCGGCAGCCAAAGCGGCCACAAGCTGAAGAGAGTCCGGCGTCTTGACTCCCGTTGCGGCTCTTAGCTGCGCAGCGGCGCGCAGATGATCGCGCGAAATCTCTGCAACACGAACCCCGCGACTCTGAGTGAGAAGAGCTTCATAGCGCTCGGCCAGCAGATGGTCTCCCGAGCGGTAGGGAACGACCAAAACTTCCAACAAAGTAAGCGCCGACGTAACCAACTCCCTGCGTCCGTTGTCGACTTCTCTGAAAAGCGGCTCAAGCAGCGGGAGGAACTGGGGATGTTCTTCGATGAAGTAGATGAAGATAACGGTGTCCACACCGACAGGGCCGCGCCCAAGATCGGCCATCAATCCCATGAGCTTCGCTCTCGCGCCACATGTGTCGACGCGTCGACTCCCCTCCAGTGGTCTTTACCCAACCCCTTGAGATCAAGGATGGACAAAGGCTTGGGTGTTTCAAGAGCATCGCTGAGTAGATGCGTGACCTCCTGAGCGACTGATCGGTGTTGGCGCTTCGCTCGAGCCTGAAGCTTCTTGTAGAGAGCGTCGGGCAGATTCTTGATGTTGAGCACCGCCATAATCATACTCCTAAGTTCCTCCATTCTGGAGGAACTCGCGTGTGGAGTCAAGGCGATTGCTCGCGAGCCTCGCGAGCGAGGGAGGCATCTTGGGCGCCACAGGGCCATGCAGTCCCCGGCGCAAGTGGGCCGCTAAGCGAAGCAGTCCGCCGCTACAGGAAGTTTCTGGGGACAGGAAAATGAGAGTTTGGGGATGGTTCCGATGCTGCTAACTGACGTCAGAGGGAAGAGTTATGGGATTTGAAGTTCTCTGTAAGCCGAATGCTCTACCGTTGGTTAGGGCTACCGAGGGAGCGGAGGCTTGGGGACATTGGAACCAAAGTCCTCACGCACCAAAGATGTTCGTGTTCAGGAATTCATTGCGGAACTTGCCGCTCGGGTCGTAGCTCTTAGACAACCGAATGAACTCAGGCAGCTTTTCATATCGGGATCTCAGTTCCGTGGGTGGCATGGTGAACAGCTTTCCCCAGTGGGGACGGGCTTTGAATGGTGCGAGTTCTTTTTCTATGACCGGGAGTAGTCTTCTAACCGCAGGCCAATCCGGCTTCCAAGTGAAGTGAATTGTCACGCAAGGCTGCCTATAGCAGGGGCTCATCCAGAGATCATCGGCAGCAATTGTGCGGATTTCCGTAATCAACAGACGCGGGCTCACCTGCTCGTGTAGCCGTTCGACAGCCAGAATGGCTTCGACGGCGTGTTGGCGAGGCACAAAGTACTCCGACTGCAATTCCTTTCCAGCGCTTGGCGTAAAGCCCATGCGGAAGTGCGGAAGCCGCTCGTACCATGGGCCGGGGACACCCATTTGCTCCGTGCAGTTTTCCGCTGAGAGCGCAGCGATGGGATGAAAATTTCTGGCTGCCGCTTTCGCACCAAAGAATTCAGGCGCGGGCTTAAATGCCTGTCCGTCTTCCATGCGGCTTTTGATCCACACCTCATTGACATTTTTGTTCCGCCAATCGGTGAACAGACTGACGCTGTAGGCGCTGGTTTCGATGGCCTCGAAGTGTTCCTTTACCTGATCCAAAGGCATGTTCAAATAGACGTATTGCCGCATCATGTAGGCCGGTTGAACATCGAGCGTGACTTTGGTGATGATACCGAGTGCCCCAAGCCCGACAACCGCACCCGAAAATGTTTCTCCGTCGTTCTTCCGGGAAAGATGAATCAAATCGCCACTGGCGGTGATCAGGTCCAAATCCGACACCGCCGTTGCCAGGTTTCCGTTCTTGTCGCCCGAGCCATGGGTCGCGGTGCTGCAGGAGCCGGCAATGGAAATGTGAGGCAGCGACGCCAGGTTGTGTAATGCAAATCCCTTTTCTTGAAGAAGCGGGCACAGATGGCCATATGTCATGTTACCGTCCACGGTCACGGTGCGCTCTTGCGCGTTGACGGAAAAAAGCTCTTCCGCCGGCTTCATCGACAGAAACTGCTTGGTGCTGTCAGCTACCTTGTTGAAGCAATGGCGAGTTCCCAGAACTTTCAACTTCGCCTGTTTGCTCACAAAATCACGCGCCTGTTCCACGGAATTGGCGGTATACAAGTTTTCGGTGCCGTACTCGAAATTGCCGGCCCAGTTTTTCAATTTGATGTCTGGCAGCAGCTTCATTATCGGAGAAACAACGGGTGCCGCGGCTATTCCCGAGAAAAGTTTGATAAAGCTTCTTTTGTTCATGGCCAAAGGCTAGTTACGATGGGATTTCACCGGCACGATGGCAATCGAGACCGGCAATCCGCGCCTATTGTACACGCGATTCTTTTTACTCGAAAAGATATTCCAGATGCGCCTAGATGCGCCCGCACAGGTTGACTTACTGTCGTTCCGCCATGACCATATTTCCTTGAAAATTCCGAGACGGATTACGAAATGAAGCGGAGCGGCATTCCCTTTCGACACGGCGTGACAATCGTCGCCGTGGTTTTCGTGGTGATGTCAGCTCCCCGGCCCTTTTTCGGTGGGGCTCCTTCTAAGCAAGAGAACAAGGGCGCGGAAGCGAACGCGTCCCATCCCAGATTCACCGATGTGACAGCAAAGTTGGCGTTGAATTACGTAAACCAGGCTTCCCGCACTTCAGGAAAGTATCTGATTGAAACAATGGGGCCGGGCGTAGCTCTGTTTGATTACGACAATGACGGGCGGTTGGACGTTTTCGTAGTGAACGGGGCTCCGCTGAAAGATCCGATGCCTAAAGCAACCATTCCGGAGAAGACAGGACCGAAGTATTGGAATCGGCTCTATCACCAGAAGGCGGACGGCACTTTCGAGGACGTGACGGAAAGAGCCGGTATGCAAGGGGCTGGCTATGGAATGGGTGTTGCTGTGGGAGACTACGACAACGACGGCTACGAAGATCTTTATGTGACCGCGTACGGCGGAAATAAGCTGTACCACAACAACGGTGATGGAACGTTTACGGATGTGACCGAGAAGGCGGGGGTGAGCGGGAGCGGCTGGTCAACGAGCGCAGCTTGGATCGACCTTGACGGCGACGGCTTGCTGGATCTCGTGGTTCTCAGATATGTACAGTGGGACTTTGACGACCTCTGG
>QHYJ01000280.1 GCA_003223255.1 Acidobacteriota bacterium
ATGGATCGTCAAGCTGCCTTCGGCCCGCTTCGCGGCCGTCCCCGAAAACGAATTCGCCATGCTGGAACTCGCACGCCGCGCGGGCATCACTGTGCCGGAGAACCGCCTCATCACGACGGCGGACATCAAAGGGCTCCCCGATGAAGCGCGCGCGCCGGGGACGAAGGCTCTCGCCGTGCGGCGCTTCGACCGCCTAGCAGGCGGAGAGCCCGTCCACATGGAGGACTTCGCGCAAGTTTTCGGGCAATATCCGAACGATAAGTACAAATCCCGCAGCTACGCGAATATCGCGGCGGTGCTGTGGGCGGAAGCGGGCGAAGAGGCTGTCGCCGAGTTCGTCCGCCGGCTCGTTTTCTCTGTTGTGATCGGCAACGCCGACATGCATCTCAAGAACTGGTCGCTTCTTTATCCCGACCGCCGCAGGCCCGTGCTCTCGCCGGGCTACGATTTTGTGGCCACGCTCCCCTACATTCCAAACGATACGCTCGCCCTGAGTTTCGGTGGCAGCCGCAGTCTTGCGGAAATCACGCCCGACCAGATGCGCAGCTTCGCCGACAAGGCAAGAATTCCGGCAAGCCCCCTCTGGAAGATCGCGGTCGAGACCGCGCAGAAGACCGCCGCAGGCTGGGAATCCCTCGAACAGGCGGACCTCCTCCCCAAGGACTTGCGCTCTTCCATCCAAAGACAGATTCTTCGCGTCGCTGCCACGGTGAAGTGAGAGGATCCCGATGGCCAACATCTGGTTCACTGCCGATTTTCACCTCGGGCACAAGAACATCATTCGGTATTGTAATCGTCCTTTCGACACGGTCGAGGAGATGAATCGGACAATCATCGAACGGTTGAACAGCCTCGTCAAAACGAACGACATCTTGTACTTTCTCGGGGACTTCTGCATCGGTCCAAAAGCAAGGGTAGTAGAGCTACGCCGCGAGATTAGATGCAAGAGGATATTCGCTGTGCCAGGCAACCACGACAAGGACACGCGCAAGCTGACTGAGGAGTTTTCTTGGCTTGGCGATCTGGCGGAGGTCTCAATCAATGGGCAGCGGATCGTGCTTTGCCATTACGCAATGCGCGTTTGGAATCATTCATCTCACGGTGCCTGGCATTTGTACGGACACTCGCACGGGCGACTGCCCAGCCTCGATGCATCACTTTCGATGGATGTCGGCGTGGACACCCATGATTTTCATCCGTGGCACTTCGATGAAATCCGATATCGAATGAAGGAAACAGCCGCGTCAACTCCTGGATAGAGTGAGAGTATTCGTCGGGGATCGTGAACAGGATCGGTCGGAAATACCCGAAATCAGTACGGTTGGCCAATTGGCCAATCCAAGCGATTTGAAATTCGTAAGTGACGCCAAAGCAACGACCTAATGATTTTCATGCACAGCTGTTAACCGAAGGGCCATCTGCACATTCCCACGAGGGGCGCACGAGCGCCATTGCACCAATTAAAGTGATCCTCCGTCCACCTTCCGTCAAAATGGCGTCTCGCAAGCTGCTAACTCCGGTCACGTCATTTTGCGTATTTTGTCAGGTGGGTATTCTGGACGGGGGTGGGTCAGCTTGACGCTACCAGAGGAAGCCATGACGTTCAATGGCTTCCCAAGGTTCGGGCGTGGGTTCGATTCCCATCGCCCGCTCCAGTCATCTTGGTTCCCTGTAACAACTTAGCGATTGGTCGCGGCGGCAAAAGGCGGCAATAAGAAATAAAATGAGCCTCAAGGGTGGCACCGGAGGCTCAGGTCTTTTGAAACATTCAGTGTTTTCGGTTGACGGATTTCTCTATCACACCGCGGTATGGTCCACAGCCACCGCGCGCTCATATCGCTCACGAACGGGCGAACTTTAGAAGCGGCTGGATGTCCCCATTATCAGCCGCTCTTATCGCCTCCAGATACTTTGTACGTGCCTCACCTTCTTTGACCAGATTGGCAGAGCCCCAAGTGAACGCAGGGCGGCCAAGCTTAATCAAGAGTATGTCTGCGATCAGTCGCGCGTGCCTGCCGTTGCCGTTTGGAAAGGGATGAATGAATGTGAGTCTATGGTGAAAACGAATGGCTATCTCATCCGGAGGATAGGTGTTGTTCTCGATCCAATAGCGTACGCCGCCACACAACGCCACGAATCTCTCTCGAATTTCGTAGACTGGAACTCCGATGTTCTTCTCAGTGCGACGGTATTGCCCGGCCCACTTCCACGTTTGGTCGAACATTCTTTTGTGGAGGTTTCGAACATATTCGTCAGAAGGGATATCTGCCGGGCTTGTGCGATCTTCAATGGCCCAGGCTCTCGCCTGCAGATTGTTTTCCCGTTCCCATTCATTGAGTTCCTCTTTTGTCGCCAAACTTGGAATGAGGTCAGCAAGCTCTTCAGGTGAGAGTGGGGTATTGCCCTCGCTGCCTGTTCCAAGTGTGGTCATTTCTTTCGGGCTTTCTTCAGGATGCGTCCGGTTTCTTCCTCGATCTTGTCCTCGATTCCACCGACAGCCTGATCTTCTAACGCCATGCTGTGCTCAACGGCGCGGACGTTTTCCGTTGCTTTCATTCTCGCGCCTTCTTCCGCTAGGTCGTGAATGCTTCCGCTCTTTGGCACAAGAGCATAGACAAGCTGGCATCCGAGGGCGTCGGCGGCATCGCGAAGGCTCGCCAAGGTGATCCGATATTCCGTTTCGGACTTCTCGAGTTTTGCGGCCAGTGTGGGAGTCTTTTTCAGTCGGATGGCCATTTCCCGTAGACTGATTCCGGTCGCTTCGCGGATGGCGCGAAGCCAGCCCTTCTGTGGGCGTGGCGAGTTCTTGGCCGCAGCGAACGCTTCTAAAGCTCGCTCCAGTTGTTTTAGCCGCAAACTTCTGAATTCGGTTCTCATGTTTTTCTCCGATCGAGTATGAAAACCCATAGGTGTATCCGAACACCTTTAGGTTTACAATGAGGAGCTTATGTGCACCTATAGGTTATCACAAATCGAATAAATGTGCACTTATAGGTGTACGGACCGCCAGGGGCAATGGAGTTTCACTGAAGGGCGGCTTTGATGAGATCTTGCAGAGGCTTCAGGTCACCGTGGTCGGCCGCCGCCAGCGCAGCATCACGATCTCGATGAAGCTGTTCTCGAAAACAATCTGCGAAGTTGCTCTCTTTGACGCCTTCCGCTACCAGCATCTCCTGATGCCATTGCGTCTCTAATTATAAGTGCCGCCAACGAGCTTTACCCACAAATCCGTTTACCCAGAAAGACCCGACCCAAAAGAAGTCCGGCGGCACTCCCACGCCGATCCACAACCGGCTGGACTGCGGGAGAACGGAACCCACGCGGATGCGCGAGCTTGGTCATTCCAGCCAACAATCCACAAAAGGAGAAAACCACATGTCAGTAGGAGCACACGTCGTAGATCCACAATCGGCGTCCCTGGCGCTGACCTTGCTTCAATCGAAGGCAGGGAATCGCTCGGGCCGGGCAGTGGAAGAGATGAAAACCAATCGCCTGCGCGTAGCGGGCGATTTTCCGGAGTTCATCGTGACCAACAAGAGCGGAACCCCTATGGTCAAAAATCTCAAACGTATTGAAAAGGCTTGGTTTCCGGTCCCATAATTTCCTCACGAAGCTGGTTTCTGAAACCTCAAGAGCATGTACAATCCGGGTTCGGCGATCAAGTTTACGGAGGCTCTGGAATGATTTGGGCTCGCATGCTTGCTTACATCACCGGAACCGGAGACCAGGAACTACTACTGAGGAACGAATATCTGGCCGCAGAGAACCGCATCCTGAGAGCCCAAATCAAAGGCAGGTTGTTGTTATCCGATGCCGAAAAAGCTACGTTGGCTGAGATCGCCCACCG
>QHYJ01000018.1 GCA_003223255.1 Acidobacteriota bacterium
CTAAAAGACGCCGCCCTTGGCCGTAAGCTTCCAGCGTGCGCGGGCTGTGCCGAAGTTCTTCCGGAAAGCCGGAGTCGCATTCGTAGCGCGGGCAGGAATCTTCGTGGATGTACGCGGGCCCGGGCTGCGGCAAGTCCTCGACGCCCGCAAACCGATCGTACGTAAACAGGATTCTGCGGTCCTTGCCCACGGCAAACGTGCGCAAACAATGCCGGCAAGGCGCGTCGTCTGTCGCCAATTCCGCATGGGCCGGGAATCGGTGAAAGGACGCGCGCATCGTCTGTCGCACTTTTTCGGCTATTTCGGTTGGAATCGCCACAATTCGAATGGGAACCATGATTTCTGAATCTCCTCCGCCTACCTACGAGTTGCTCTTCGCTCTTATGCCCTGCGATTCTGCTCCAGCCTTAGCCCCCCGTTCTATCCGGCAAATGCTTTCAAACCGGCCGCGCCGGCCAAAGTAGAAACCTCCCTAGGTCTCGACCTAGCCATTTGGCGGATGTAAACGCCTTTGCCCCTGCGGCATCTTGTTCATGGAGGTTCTCAAAATGTCCGCAGAACTCATTGCTCTTTCGAACGCCCTGGCGCAGGCCACCGAGCGCGCCGCCGCAAGCGCGGTCGCGGTGCATACCGAGGCGCGCGGCTCGTCCAGCGGCGTTATTTGGCGCAGCGGCGTCATCGTCACCGCCGAGCACGCGCTCGGCCGCGACGAAGGCATTCAAACCACTTTGCCAGACGGCCGCGTGGTCGCTGCCACTCTCGCCGGCCGCGACGCGTCCACCGACTTAGCTGTTTTGAAATGCGCCGAAGCCGGTTCACCGATCGGGGAAGCTAGTGACGTCTCCTCGATCAAGCCCGGCAGCCTGGCTCTGGTCGTCGGCCGCACGCGCGCCAGCGGCCCGGTCGCCGCTCTTGGCGCCGTCAGCCTCGTTGTCGCGGAACGGCGCGCGTGGACGGGCGCGGCGCTAGCCCCTTACATTCGGCTCGACATCGGCGTGCAGCCCACGGCCGTCGGCGGCGCGGTGATCGACGCGCACGCCAGAGTTGTCGGCATTGCCACTCCCCGGTTCGCGCGCTTCGGCGCCATCGCGATTCCTGCACCCATGGTGAACCGCGTCGTTGAAGTGCTTCTGCAAAAAGGCCGCATTCCTCGCGGCTACCTCGGCGTCGGTTTGCAACCCGTGCGTTTGCCGGACGCGCTTCGAAAAACACTCAAACGCGACGACAAGACCGCGACCATCGTGCTCGAGGTCGAGCCGGAAGGCCCCGCACACAAAGCCGGCATCGTCATCGGCGATATTTTTGTGGCTCTCGCCGGTCATCCGGTCACGCGCCTCGAAGATATTCACGGGCAGCTCGGCGCGGAATCCATCGGCAAATCGCTCCCCATTAAATTCGTGCGCGGCGGGGCCCTCCAGGAAGCCACGATCGTCGTTGGCGAGCGCACGCATGGAGCCGAATAACATGGCCATTCCGGGCTTTGGCGAAATCGCGGAGCAACTCCGCCGCTCGACGGTTCTCATTCATTCCGGCGGCCGCGGCTCGGGCTCCGGGGTGATTTGGTCCAGCAACGGCCTTCTGGTGACCAACGCGCATGTCGTTCGCAGCGTGCGGCCCAAGGTTCAACTCTGGGATGGCCGCGAATTCGAAGCCGCCGTTCAATCGCGCGATCCGTTCCGCGACCTCGCACAACTTCGTATCGATGCCAGGAATCTTCCGGCAGCATCGGCCGCGGATTCTTCCCAGTTGCGCCCAGGCGAACTCGCCATTGCCATCGGCAATCCGATGGGTTTTGTCGGCGCGCTGGCCACGGGGGTAATTCACGGCGTTGGCCCGCTTCGCGGCCTGGGCTCGCACTCCTGGGTGCAGGCCGAAGTGCGTCTCGCACCGGGAAATTCCGGCGGGCCACTCGCCGACGCGCGCGGCCGCGTTGTCGGCATCAATACCATGGTCGCGGGCCGCTTGGCGCTGGCCATTCCCAGCAATGCGGTGCGCGATTTTCTTTCCGCGAGTCCGAGCAACGGGCGGCTCGGCGTCACGATTCATCCCGTATTTCTTCCGCGGCCCGCTTCTCGCAGCAAAAGTTTCGGTCTCGTCGTTCTTGCAGTACAGCCCGACAGCCCTGCGGCTCTGGCCTCGCTTCTGCCGGGGGACATTCTGCTGGGCACGGAAGAAAAACGGTTTGCCTCGCTCGAGGATTTGGCGCGCGCGCTTCAGGGCAGCGGTCCCCGCGTTTTGCGGCTCGAATTTCTCCGCGGCGATTACGAGCGAATCCGCCGCGTCACCGTGCAACTTGGAAATCCGCTGCCGGCAAGGAGCTCCGTCGCGGCGTGATCTCCGTTTTCATTGTCGCGGCTTCCCCGCTCGAGCGCTCCGGCTTGGAAAACCTGCTGGCGTCCCGCCACATGGAAGTCGCCGGGAGCTTCGCCAATCTTGAAGACCTCGAGGGCCGTCTGGACGACGAACCCCTGGACGCAATTCTCGTGGATTCGACCGGCGAGCCCTTTGAGCGGCTTCTCGATTCCTTGATCGCGTCGGGCCTGGCATCCGATTTCAGCGTCGTGCTTCTTGTGGAACCCGCGTCGCTCGCCGCTTTCTCAACGGCGCTCCGTGCGGGAGTTCGCGCCGTTTTGCCTAACGACATTGCTCCCGACCAACTCGCTGCCGCTTTGCAAGCGGCCGCGAACGGCTTGCTGGTGCTGCATCCCACGCAGGTCTCGGCGCAGGTCCATGCCAATGGATTTGCTTTGCCAGCGCGCTCGCGGGAGCTCGACGAACTGGCCGAGCCACTCACGCCGCGCGAAAGCGAAATTTTGCAGATGCTCGCGAGCGGCCTCGGCAACAAAGAAATCGCCGCGAAGCTCGCCATTTCCGAGCACACGGTGAAGTTTCACGTCGCATCCATCCTCGGCAAGCTCGGCGCGGCCAGCCGCACCGAAGCCGTATCTCTCGGCATCCGCCGCGGCCTGGTGCTTCTCTAGCGCGCTCAGGCGTCGCGTTCCGCTCTCGGATGCGAACGTGCACACGAACGGCTTTGCCAGCTTCGCAAAATCCGCGTAGCGCAAGCGAATCGCGTCGTGGTGCGTGCCGGCGTTGAAGAAAATCTCCTCATCAGCTGCCAGCGACTCATCCACATAGATCGGCAAACCGTAGAGTTCCACGAACGGTGGCATGGCCTCAGCTCGCAATCCAGGGTCCCCTGTGACCTCGGTCACAGCAGCCGGCTTCGCCTCGCGCCAGCATGTCGGTGTGGATTCTGGCCGCGCTTGCCGAACAACCGGGCTCGCGTATCGCCATGGAGGTTTGAACCATGTGGCTGAAAGCTCTTGGAGCGGGAGCCATCCTGATCCACTTCCCCCGACCACATCTTGCCTGGCACCGGGGGCCTAGCCACTCGTGCATTTCCAAAGCAAAAAGGGGCACAAAATTTTTGTCGGCTGTGAAGCGGAAGATCCTGGCGTTTTCAGTAGGCCCAGCGCAGGAGCACGCTGCCGGTGGTGTAACCGGCGCCAACGGTAGCGACCAAGACGAGGTCACCTTTGCGCAAACGGCCTTGCGCGATGGCGTCGCGCAAGCCCAAGGGAATCGTGCCGGCAGTGGTGTTGCCGTACTTGTCGATGTTGACCATGACTTGGGAATCGTCCACGCCGAGTCGCTCCTGGGTGGCGCGGATGATGCGCAGATTGGCCTGGTGCGGCACTAGCAACGCCAAATCCTCTTTCTTAAAGCCGTTGCGCTCGAGCAGGCGCACGGACAGTTCCGCCATGCGCCGCACCGCGTACTTGAAGACTTGCGAGCCATCCTGGTGCACATAGTGCATGCGCTTCTCGACAGTTTCTTTCGACGAGGGATGCAGCGACCCGCCGCCAGGCATGTACAGAAACTCGCCGCCCGAGCCGTCCACGTCATGCTCGAAATCCAGAATGCCTTCGTGCGGGCCGCTGGCCGGTTCGAGCAGCACGGCGCCCGCGCCATCACCAAACAAAACGCAGGTGCCTCGATCCTGATAATCGAGGATGCTGGTCATGGTGTCGCTGCCGATCACCATCACTTTTTTATGCGTGCCCGCGCCGACGAATTGCCCTCCGACGGTAAGCGCGTAGGCAAACCCGGAGCACGCGGCGGAGAGGTCGAAGCCCCAGGCGCGCTTTGCGCCGATGCGGCACTGCACCAGGCAAGCGGTCGCCGGGAAAAACATGTCCGGCGTCACGCTCGCGACCACGATCAGATCGATGTCCGCGGGATCCGTTTTGGTTTGCGCGAGCAGGGCTTTCGCGGCTTCGGTGGCCAGGTGCGAGCTGGCCATGCCCCTTTCCACCACGTGGCGTTCGCGGATGCCGGTGCGGGTGCGAATCCACTCGTCACTGGTGTCGACGATTTTCTCGAAGTCCGCGTTGGTCATCACTTTCGGCGGCACGTAGCCGGCCACGCCGGTGATTTTTGCCGCGATGGGGTGGGACATGTCTCTCCTTGCGAAATTCTCGCTGGACCAAAAGAAATTGGATTCTATGCGATAGCGCGGCGGGGTTACAAGGCAAGAAGCAGTCTTAAGTTCTAAGTCGCCCTGTTGACATCCTGCTTCGAGAGATCAAGCTTAGGAGCTGGCGGGCAAAATTTCGTAGCGCCAGGAAAGCGCGGCGGTTTTCTTGAGCATCGCCGCGACGGAGCAGTATTTGTCTTCGCTGAGCTGGATGGCGTGCTTGACGGCGGCGTCCTCGAGCGGGCCACGCAGGCGGTAGAGAATTTCGAGCTTCGTCCACACCGTGGGCGGTTCCTTGGCGCGCTCGCCAGAGCAAATGATTTCGAGCGACTCGAGTTTTTGCCGTTTCTTTTCGAGGATGCCCACGACGTCCGTGGCCGTGCACGCTCCCAGCGCCATCAGCACCAGTTCCATCGGCCCGGGCGCTTTGTTGGACTCACGGTCGGAGTCGACCGCGATGGCGTGGCCCGACGGGCTGGTGGCCACGAATTTTTGTTCGCCAATCCACTTCACGGATGCAGTTTGCATGCAGCCCTCCCTCAGGCAAGAATAGCAGGCGCGGACGCGGGAAACGAAAGCCGCGACTCCCAGCCGCGGATTCTCGCGGATAAACGCCGATCAACTATTCTCACTGGACTGGCATTATGACTTACACTGCTGGGCTAAGCTTTGACTCACGGTGGGAGGAAACCACAAATGCACGTTCAAACTTCTTTGCGGAGCAGGCGATTTCTCGTGACGACATTGGTGGGGGCGGGGATTGTTTGCGCGGCGGCGATCGGCGTGAACGCAGGGCAAAGCGCGGCCGCCGAGGCAAAGGACCAGCCGTACGCGATCGAGTACTACTACAAAGCGAAATGGGGCCACGCGGAAGAGTTTCTCGCGCTCTTCAAGAAAAATCACTATCCGGTGCTGAAGAAAGAGATGGAACTCGGGCGCATGCTGAAAGTAACCATGGTGACGCCGCGCTATCACATGACCGAAGACGCGCGCTGGGACTGCCGCGTGACCATCGTGTTCAAGAACGCGGCCGTCGCCAACGACAATTTCGACAGCTCCGGCATCATCAAGCAGCTTTATCCCGACCAGGAAACGTACAAGAAGGAAGAACAGCGGCGCTTTGAGATTCTCGATGCGCACTGGGACCTGCCCATCAAGGACGTCGACCTCGACGCGCGGTGAGGGGGCGATAAGCGTAGTGGGCAGTGAGTAGTGGGTAGTGGCTCAGAGGAAAGTGGCGGGTGGTACGTCGCTTTGGCTCGCCGCAGACTAACCTTGCCTAGCTTCCTTGCTTCCTTGGCCTTGCACACTTGCTGCTTCCTCTTGACGGAAACCGTGTGGGCGAAGTTTGCCCACCGCGAGGTCGTGCACGGCCTGAAGGCGTCTGCGGGACTTTACGCGTTCCCGGAGCGTCGCCTCATCTTCAGTTTTTCTTGCGGGTGAAGTGGAAGACCATTGGCGTGTCTTTGTCGCCTTCGCGCCAGGTCCAGGTTTCGGTGATGCGATTGTCGTCCTCGAAGCGCAGGACGAGATGATGCTGGTGGCCGGTCTCGGGGGATTTTAGATTTCCCGCGCCCTGGTAGTCGAAGCTGAGTTCCTTCACGTCATTGGAGGAAGGCACGACGCGCATACGCGGCTGGTTGTTGGTTGGGCAATAGTGCACCAGCGCCACGCCATCGCGATCGAGACTGTAGAGCGTGACCATTTCTTCCATGCCAGAAGCATCGAGCCTCTCGATCACCGCCGTGCCCGAAGCCAGCACCTCGAAACTGGTCTTCGCGGCCATGCCGTGAGCATCCTTGCCCTCCCATTTGCCGGCGAGGGATTGCAGCTTCGTGAAGGCGATTTCCGACGGCGTCCCCGCGACCAGTGGTACCGTCACAGAACACAGCAGCGCGAAAGACACGCCTGGCGGCATGAATCTACGGTAGGTCATTAGGAAGCCTCCCCACGGCAATGCGTCCCGCCGTTTCGCCAATGGAATTGGGACACACGCCGACTCTCTGACCTTTCGACGTGGAGACAAAGGAAACGGTAGCAGGCAGGGAGGTCCAAGAGTTCAAGGTTGAAAAGTTCAGCGGCAAAATGACAAAGAAGAGATAACGTGGAGACGCGGAGTACGCAGAGGAAGCGCAAAGACGTCGGAGGTTTCCAGGGATTGCACAAAGAGTCGAAGAGTTGAGAAATGGCGACGTAAAGGCGGCAGGCAGGCGCGTCTCGAACCGCGCCTATGGCGCGGCGGGCACAGCATTCTGTGAACTGTCAACTGCTCACTGTTTTCTCAGGGAGTCCGCGGGGAGGCGGAAGTGGCGGCAACTTCGATGATGGGATTGGGCAACGTGCGCATGGTGCGCACGAAGACTTCCACGATCGAGCCGTCGAATTGCGCGTTGGCGCAGCGTTCCAGCTCGGCGAGAGCGTCGGGGGCGCTGCGCGCTTTTTTGTACGTGCGGTCGCTCGTGATGGTGTCGTAGGCGTCGGCGATGGCGATGATGCGCGCGCCGAGGGGAATGCTTTCGCCGGCGAGCGCGTGGGGATAACCGGAGCCGTCAAAAAATTCGTGGTGATGCAGAACCATCTCGCGAATCCGCCCCAGCGGCGTGAGCGGATCGAGAATCTTCGCGCCAAAGCTGACGTGGGACTTCATGGTTTCCCACTCTTCGGGATTGAGCGGGCCGTTCTTGTTGAGAATATTTTCCGAGATGCCGACTTTGCCGATGTCGTGGAGCACGGCGCCAAGGCGAATCTCTTCGACTTCGGCGTCGCTCATGCCCATAGCTTCGGCGATGAGCGCGGCGTACGCGGCCACTTTCTGCGAATGGCCTTGCGTGTAGTGATCTTTGGCGTCGATGGCATACGCCAGCGAAGTGACGGTATCCAGCACCGCTTGCGGGAGCGCGTGCGGGCCCGCCGCCGCCGAGAGGAGGGACTTGCCGTTTTCTGGTTCCGTGGCACTGAGTGATTCGGTGAATTGCCGCAGCCGCTGATAAATTTCCTCGAAAGCTTCGGGACCGGTAGAGAAGAGGCGCTTGAGCGTTACGCCCAAGTAGGCTTCAAGGACGTCGCGCTTCCACTTTCTGGCTTCGTTGGGATCGAAGTGATCGGCGGTGGAGACGGCGTTGCCGCCCTGATGCTTCGAAAGATACATCGAAGCGTCGGCGACCTGGATGAGCTCCTGCGGCGAAGAGCCGTGCAACGGATAGCAGGCGATGCCGAAGCTGGCGCTGATGTTTTTCTCGCGCAGCAGCGGATCGGCGGAAACCCAGCCGCGCAGCTTGCTGGCAAGCTGGCGGGCGTGCTCCATGGTGGTTTCCGGCATCAGGATGACGAATTCGTCGCCGCCGTAACGCGCGACGACATCGGAGCGGCGGCAATTGGTTTCGAGAATCTGCCCGACGCGCTGGAGGACGAGGTCACCTTCGAGGTGGCCGTAGAAGTCGTTGACGAATTTGAAGCGGTCCAAATCCATGAGCACCAGCGCGAAGGAGCGGCCCGCGCGCGTGGAGCGCTTCCACTCGGAGGAGAGCGCTTCCATGAAGAAACGATGCGTCTTGACGCCGGTAAGCCCGTCGGTGATGGCCTGCTCCTGGGCTTTCTGGAAAGAAAGCGCATTGTGCAGCGCGCCGGCGATGAGGTCGGCGAGTGTGCGCAACAGCAGAACTTCTTCTTCGGAGAAGTCCTGCTGCGTGGAGGATTCGACGTACAGAATGCCGTGGAGCTGCTCGGCGTAAAAAACGGGCAGAGCCAGGGCGGAAGTGGAATCGGGCAGGAGCGGCTTCAGGGCACTGTCTGTCGAAGAACCAGCGCGGAACGCCGCCATATGGCCGTTGCGAGCAACGTGGCCAATGAGGCCGGTGCCCAGAGGAATGCGCTGGCCGAGCACACCGCGGCGCGCGCCCCCTTCCGCTTGAATGACGATTTCGCGCGTAGCGTAGTCCAGCGAGCCGATGCCGATATGGTCGTAAGTGAGACCGGCTACCAACTGCTCGGTGATTTTGGCGAGCATCTCGTCGGGATTCAGCGTGGCGATGGCGTTGCGCGAGATGGTGTTGAGCAAGGACAGGTGCCGCGCTTTCGTGCGTTCTTCGTGGAAGAGGCGCGCGTTTTCGATAGCGATACTGGCTTCGCTGGCCAGCACGCGCAAAAGTTCGAGATGGCCCTCGTCGAAGGCTCGCTCGTGATCGGAAAAAACGGCCATGGCGCCGATGGCACGGTCGTAGGCGACAAGCGGAACGCCGCAGAAACAGCCGCCGGTGCGAATGGGTTCGACGCCGAGCTTTCTTACTTCGGAAACATAGTTCTCGCGAATCAGGACGGGCTGGCGCGTTCGAATGAGGTACTCGGTGAGATGGTGTCCGGCAGGGCGCGTGCGCCGGGGCACGCGGTTGCCACCGATGATTTCCAAATCAAAACGCAGTTCGTTGCGGAAGGGATCCAGCTCGGCGATATAAAAGTTTTCGACATCAAAGAGCCGGCGCAGTTCTTCCCATACTTTTTGAGTGAGGTCTTCTTTTTGCAGCGTGGAGCTGAGGACGCGGCCGATTTCGTTGAGCACGTGCAACTCTTCGGAGCGGCGCGAAGTTTGCTGGATCAAGTAGCTGTTCTCGACAGCCATGCCGATCTGATGGCCGAGCGCGAGCAGGAGCCGCAGCTCCGCGGAAGTGAAGCGGCGGTTGTCGGGAGTGCCGAGGAGCAAAACGCCAAAAGCCTGTTCTTTGGCTTGCAGGCTAATGGCCACGACGCTGCGCAGTCCCTGCGCCAAAGCCAGTTCGCGGAAGCGGCGGATGGATTTTTCCTTGTCGAGAGCGGAGAGCGAATCATCGCGGAGATCGCGGAATCCCAACAAGCCGCCGAGACGCGCCACGAGGCCGACGAGGTAATCGTCCAAGGCTTCGTTCTGGGCCGCGCGACAGAATTCATCGGACAGTCCGACGGCTACGACGGAGGTCGGGCCCTGCGGGTCGCCGTGATGGAGGAACAACGCGCCGGCGGGAAGGCGCACGACGCCGAGGACGCGATCCAAAGCTTGCGAGAGCATGCGCTGGATTTCACCGCCGACAAAACTGGAGGTGGCGAGGTTGAGATTGGAAAGCGCCAGCATGTTGCGCTCGATGCGGCGTTTCTCTTCTTCGTAAAGCGCCATGACCATCAGCATGGCGACGAAAGCGCAGGGCGCCGTGGCGACCACGCTCATGGTGGGGCCCTGAAGTTCCGGTGTAGCCTTCAGAAAATGAAGCGCCAGCCAGAGAATTCCCCAGGAAGCAAAAGAAAGGCCGAGAAGCCGATCAGCGAGTGTCTCTTGACGGCGGCTTTCCTGCCAGAAGATGACGGCGACACCGACGTACAGGAGTGAGGCCGGGATAAGCGCCGAGATCGAAAATACGTTGACGGCGTTGGCCGCCGCCCAAACCCCCAGAAGAGTGGCAACCAGGAGCGCAAGAAGTTTCCAAGGTTTGCGTTGCGCATAAATTTGCGCGCCGAGGAAAAAGAGCACCGCCGAAAGCGCAAAGAGCCAATGCGTCAGCGCGCTTTCCAGGGAACCCGACACTTCGGTCTGCAGAATGGCGGGGGAGACGTAATGAAGACCAAAAACAAACCAGGCGGCAGTCCAGAGCAGCAAGTAGTTCTGGCGTTTGAGGCTGTAGATATAGGCAAAGAAGCCGGCCACAAGAAACGTGGCGATCAGCAGCGCCAAGGAAATGAAGCTCTGATGTATCAAGCTCGATCTATTCTCCGCCCGCCAAAACGGACGGCAGTGCGCTCATACTAAGGCGCAGAATTCCTTCGTGATGCGGCCTGCAACCATGCCCCAGTCAGTCACACGAAGAGGCAGTTATGCGGCGGCGCAGAAAGCCGCGCCCGGACACAACACAAAGTATACAGATTATGAAGTACGGAATTTTGCAGAAGCAAGCGTACCTGGGTACCGGTTGCCAAAAAGACAGCATGCCCCGGGTAACAGGTTCAAGACAAAGGAGGTAGGGAGAACCGCACGATTTCACGTGGGAAGTGCTTTGGCTGGCGGGCCGCGGGCCCGCAGTAACTTTTCGCGCTGCGATTATTTGTGAGGTTCGATGATTTGGACGTGATGGTGGTCGACCAAGTCGCCGGTGGCGTGATCGAGCTGCGCGACGGCCAACTGGTAATTCACCTGGGATTGAATGTGATTCAACTCCGCCTGGGCCAGCTGGGTTTGCGCGTCCAGAACGAAAAACACCGGCTCCGCGCCCAGCTCGTACTTGCGCTCGTCCGCATGAAGGGTGTCGCGGGCCAAATCCGTGGCGACTTTGGCAGCCTCCATCGAGAGTTTGGCTTGCTCGAGAGCATGCACAGCGTTGGTGACTTCGAGGGTGATGCTCTGGTTGATCCGGCGTTCCTGATACTGGTCGCGGCTGCGGCCGACCAAGGCATCGGCAAGATTGGCTTGCGCCGAATGTCTCCGAATCGGGAGATTGAGGGAAAGTGAAGCGCCGTAGGCGGGATAGGTAAAGTGAAAAGTCTGGCTGAAACTATCGCCGAACCCCGTGCTGCTGCTTAGCTGCGGCGGAGTAGTGTTCAGGTTGAATTCGTTGCCCGCGACACCATTGCCGGAATAAAACCCCGACAGTTGGAGGTCCGGTTTCAAGTTGTTGTGCGCCAAACGAATGCTGAGTTCATCGCTGGCCAGCTGTTCCCGTGCGATATCGAACTCCGGGCGATTGGCGAGCGCGCGGGAGAGAGCGGTGGCAATGTCCATGCCAGGCAACTCGCCCGCGGGCGCAGGTTGGTCGGTAAGATCCAGATCCAGAGCGCGAATATTTGGATCCAGGTCGGCGCCAAGGTCGCGGCGAAAAATGTCGGCCCTTTGCTTGAGCTCGTATTCCGCCTGAATGACACCAACGCGCCGCGAAGCCACTTGGGACTCCGAGCGGTAAATGTCCAGAGGAGGCAGCGCGCCCAGACTGAGCGCCTTCTTGTCGTGGTCATAACTTTTTTGTGCTTCCTCGAGCGACTTGCGCTGCACCTCGAGATTATCGCGGGCAAGAATGACGCTCCAATAATCTCCCACGACCTGAAGAATGATATTATTGACTTCGACAATAAAATTGGCGCGCGCCTGCTTCAGATTGCTTTGAGCAATGAGAATGGGAGCACGATTGGGAAAGAATCCGAAGTTGCGAAGCAGCGGCTGCGTGAGGGTGAACTGGACATTGGTGGAGAGAGACGGATTGACGAATGCCAGGTTGCTGTTTGTTGCGGATTTGTTTCCGCTCACGGAAGCCTGGAGATTCGTGCCGGTTTGAAAGGTTTGTGAATAACCCAGCCCGAAGGACTGCGATAGGGTGTCAAGAATGCTCGTCGTGCCCTGAACCAGGCTGATGGCCGGGCTCTTCGCGCGACTGTCGGAAAAGGTGGAAGTAGCCAGGGGATCGAAGGGCGAATGCGCGCGCTGAACGCTGTCCAGCGCAAAGTCGATCTGCGCGCGATCAATGTGAATATCGGTGTTGTTGGCGAGCGCCAGGCGAATGCTGTCGTCCAGAGTAAGAACAAGCTTGCCGTTGGCGACGTGGTCCTGCAGGCCTTCCGGCGCGGGGAGTTGCGCCAGAGGCTTTTGACTGGAGTTGAACGCCAAAGATGTTTTCAAGGGCCAACTGGATTGCCCGTACAAAGAAGCGACGCACATCAAAGTAAAAAATGCCGCAACGAGAAAAGAGCAGAGCCGTCCCATCGAAACCCCCAGAGAATTTGGCCGAGCTGAAACCTTATTCGTAGCGAATCGCTTCCACGGGATCGAGCCGCGCGGCTTTCACGGCTGGGTAAATGCCGAAGATCAAGCCCACGGAAATGGAAACCAGAAAAGCCAGGAGAACGGACCGGATGGTCACGATGGTCGACCATCCTGCCAGCAAGGCGATCAATCTGGACATCACAAAGCCCACCACAAGACCCAAGAAGCCGCCGGCGAAGGAAATCAGCACCGCTTCGATCACAAACTGGCGAATGATGTCCGAGCGCCGCGCGCCGATGGCCCGGCGCACGCCGATTTCACGCGTGCGTTCGAGAATGGCCGCCAGCATGATGTTCATGATGCCAATGCCGCCGACTAACAGGGAGATGGAAGCGATGGCCACCATGACGGTATTGAAGAGCTGCTCGGTGCGCTTTTGCTGGGCCAGGAGCTCGGCGGGAACGATGACGCTAAAGTCGGCGGCATTGTGATGCGAGGAATTCAGAATGCCGCGCACCACCTCAGCATCGGTGGTGCTGGTATCCGTGGAAGCAAGATGCAGGTACATGCCGTCGATTTCATCTTTCAAGCGGCTCTGCGAATCTTCCAGCCGATAGCGCACGGAATTCAGAGGGGCATAAATCAGGTTGTTCATGTCCTCGGTGCGGACTCCGGAGATTTCGCTTTGCGGGGCCATTTGGGGCGCCGCGATGCCGATGACGTGACACCACTGGTCATTCAACTTGACGTATTCACCGACGGCGGGTGCAGCGCCGAACAAACTGTCCTTGGCCGCGGCTCCGAGCACGCACACGGGCGCCGCTGACGCATTGTCCGACTCGTCGAAGAAGCGGCCCTCGGTCACGCGAAGGTGGCCGATTTCGAGGTAGCTGGGTTCGACGCCGTAAACCACGGGAGAGTCCTGCTGCGGCTTGGGCAGAAATTTGCTTGGCGTGAAGCGCTTTCGCGGCGTGCCACTCTGGACATCGCTGACATTCTGACGGATCACCTGATAATCGATCAGCGTGAGCCCCGGCGAGTTTTTCCGGATTTTCTGAAACTCCTGGTAATTGTTCGCTTCTTTGGCCTCGACAATGATGTTGCGGACGCCGAGCTGTTCGATGAAGGCCATCACTTTTTGCTGTGCTCCCGCGCCGATAGACAACATGGCCACGACCGCGGCCACGCCAAAAATCATGCCGAGCATGGTGAGCAGGGAACGCAGCTTGTGCGTGGCAAGATTCTCCAGGCCGAGGAACAGATCGGGGAGCCATTGCGTCAGCGTTCGGGGTTCGGCCAAGGAGCGAGTATTCATGGTCGGGAGAATCGCCTCATTTTGCGCCCGGACCCAGTGCAGGACCCGAGCTGCCCGCTTTGGCCTTTTCGGAAGCACGGGCTTCCGGATTAACCAGCGCCACCACGGTGCCCGGTTGGAGGCCTTCCAAGACCGCGCGTCCTCCGCTGAGCGCGCGGACCTTGACCTCCTGCGTTTCGAAGCCTCGGCTGCGCTTGCAATAAACAATCTTCTTGCCTTCGCGCTCGAACACGGCTTCGCCCGGGATGGATACGGCGTGGGAAAGCTTGTCGCCACGGATGGTCAAGCGTGCGGCGAAGCCGGGGCGGAGCCGGGGGTCGCGCTTATCGAGAAGAATGGTGACATCGAATTTGTGCGTGGAGTTGTCGTCCCAGAATTCATGGGAGGTGGCCCCGCCCACGGTCTCCACTTTGCCGGTGAAGTGCTCTCCGGGCAATGCATAGATCTGGGCATCCACGGACTGGCCCAGTTTCAGGTTGCTGCGGTCGTTCTCCCCGACCTGCGCGTAGAGTTCCAGATGAGAGACATCGATCACTTCCGCGATGGAGCTGCCCGGATTCACTTGATCGCCCACGTGATAGTCGGGAAGGGTCATGCCCGTAAAGAAAAATCCGCCCGAGGCATCGCGATTCCCTTCAATGACGACAAGACCGTCGATCGGCGCGGTGATCCTCATCTTCTTGATGTTCTCTTCGGCCTGGTTCATGGCCAGGCGCGCCTTGTTGCGTTTTTCCTCGCTAATCGCCAAGGCCGCTTTGTTGGAAGCGCTGTGCGAGCGAATGTCCTGTTCCAGCTGGGTCAGAGCGCGCTTGGCTTCGTCCAGCGCAAGCACATTTTTCTGCGCATCAATTTTGCTGACCAGCTCATTCTTGCTGACTTCCAGCTCGGCGCGGCGCACATCGTACTTGGCTTTCAGCAGCGCGGTCTGGTCTTCGGCGGCCTGCACGGCCGCGTCGGCTTTGGACTTGGCGATTTCCTGCTCGGCTTGCAAGAGATCGCTGCGGTTCTGCGCCAGATTGTATTCCTGCTCGCTAGGGTCGAACTCGAGCACGACATCGCCTTTCTGAACCTGGGCGCCAAAGCGCGCCAGCTTGATGATTTGCAGCGTTCCGCCGCCAATGGAAGGAGCGGCAATCACTCTTGTTTCTTTGGTTCGCAAAGCGCCGGTGGTCTCCACTTGCAATTGCAGATCGGCTTGTTTCACGGTGGCGGTGGGAATATCCAATTCGCCGGCCAAGGCGCTGGCTTGGCGGCAGGCGACGCACCCGCTCGCCAGGGCGAGGAGCCCTAGAAAGGCGCCGGTTTGGGCAACATTGCGGTTCATGATGGTTTACCTAACGCGCCAGCGTCGGATCTTTCACAGCAACACGCTCGCCAGGCTGGAGCCCTCTCGCCAGCAAGACTTCCTCCGTGCTCCGCCGCGAAACTTCGACCGGAGTTTCTTCAAACTTCGAGCCCCGTTGCACGTAAGCCACGGTCCGGCCGGCTTTGCGAAACACTGCCCCGGAAGGAATGACAACCCCGTTGGGAATCTTGGCCACTGCCACGCGGACCGTCGCCGCCATTCCCGGAGTGAGACGCGGGTCGGTCTCCGAAAACGCGACATCGACCGAAAAATTGCGCGGAATCGGCCAACCTCCGGTGAAATCCAGGCTGGCGGTGGGACTGATGGCTTCCACATGGCCTTCGAAGGTGCGGTCCGGGACGGCACCCACATGGACTTCGGTGGTCTGCCCGACTTTCAATTGCCCGCGCTCCGCCTCTTCCACACGCGCGGAAATTTTCAGTGAAGTCGCATCCGGCAGCTCGGCGATCGCCATTCCGGGCCAGGCGCGGTCACCGGGCTTGAACGGCGCGGGACCGCCTTGCGGTTGCCAGTGGTTCTGGAGCGCCACCACGCCATCCAGCGGAGCGCGCAGCGTAAGCGACTCCAGGCTGCGTTCATCGAGCTGCACCTGATACTCCGCCTGCTTCAACTTTTGCTTTTTGCTGGCCAAATCCGCTTCCGCGGACAAACGATCCGCTTCCAGCTTGGCTTCAGCGGCTTTCAGGGTCTGCTCGGCATCCACCACTTTCAGCTTGGCCTGCTCGCCGTCGATGGCAGAAAGGATTTCCTGCTTGCTGGCGTCCATGCGCGCTTTCTCGGCCTCAAATTTCGCCTTCATGACGTCGGTGACGTCCTGCTCTTCTTTCAGGCGCGCGGCGGCCTGCGATTGCTGGATTTCCGCCTCCGAGGACTTGGCGCTGGATTTGTCCTGTGCAAGTTTCTGCTGCATCGTCGTGGTGTCAAACTGCACCAGCACATCGCCTTTTTTGACCTTCGCCGAGTTAGCCACCAGGTTGACGATCTGCAAATCGCCCGCGCTGTAAGGCGCCATGATGATCTTGGAGCGGAGCGCTTTGATTTCTCCCTTGATTTCCAGCGTATCGACGAAATCTTTGCGCATGACCTCAGCGGTCGGAATGGCGACGGCGGAATTTGCCAACCGGAAGGCGCCAAAGCCAAGACCGCCAAGGAAAATCACCGCAGCGCCGGCGGCGGCTTTGCCCCGCCGTTTCCAGGTCAGGATTCCGCGAATCATGGCCGCTCTCCCGGTGCCGGTTCTTTGGCTGCAGCCCGGCGGATGATGTCGCCCTCTTGCAAACCGGAAAGCACCACGACTTCCGTGTCATTGTGCGGGCCGGTTTTCACGGCGCGCCTCTGAAAGGACCCGGAATTCTCCACCCAGACAAACGCGTCCCCGGAATCGGATTCCACGCTTTGCCGAGGAACTACCAGCGCATGGTCTTGCGAGCCCAGATCGAGATCCAGCGCCGCGGAAAGGTCCGGCAGGAGCCGCGGGTCGGTCCCTTGCACGGAGAAACGAGCCGCAAATACCCGGACGGTGTCGGTGAACTGGCCGTTGTGGCCGAGCGGGGAAAGATCTTCGAGCGTAGCGGCAAGCTCAAGGCCAGGGTAGGCGTCCAGGTGCATTTTGGCGTGCTGGCCCGGATGGACCTTCAACAGGTCCACTTGATTAAGCTCCACGCGCACTTCCATTTGCGAGGGATCCACGACAGCCATGAAGGGCAAGCCGGGGCGGACCTGGTCGCCTTGCTGGACGGCGCCCATGCGGCTACCAAGCCACACGGTGTTGTAAACCACCACGCCCGCCATGGGAGAGTACACACTCATTTTCGAAGCGTTGCTCTGGGCGTAGCGCATGGCCTCCTGAGCGCGGTCTCGCTGAATCTCGAGAATGCGGATGCCCGCGGCCGCCGCGGCTCGTTTCAACTGGTAGGTCTCTTTGAGCTGCTTCAAAGTGGCCTGCGCTTCGTCGACAGCTTCCTGATTTTTCTCCGCGTCGATGCGGGAAACAATTTCATTCTTCTTGAGCTCGAGTTGCGCGCGATTTAACTCGTCTTCGGCCTGTTGCAAAGCGGTGTCGTCTTTGGCGCGCGCGATGTCCTCTTCGGCTTGCTTTTGCGCTACTTGGCCTACGAGGTTGTCGTAGGTGGCCTTCTTGTCGAGATAATCCTTCATCTGCGCCTGTGGATCGAACTCGACGAGCAAATCGCCTTTCTTCACCGGAGCGCCTGCCGGGGCCAGCTTGGTGATGACCATGGAACCGACCTGCGCGCCCTCGAGCCGGGGCGCCAGGACCGCGAAGGAGCGGGCCGCCATGGTGGTTCCGTTCAGGCGGAGCGTATGCAGGAAGCTCTTCTTCTCGACGCGGTAGACGGATTCCTCGCGGTTGGGGGAGGCTTGGGCGTGGCGAAGGTGGAAGGAAAGGAGGGGGACAAGAACGAGAATCAGCAAAGAGGCGCTTAGGAAAAAGACCCCAGGCTTGCTGCGAAAAATCGATGGAATGCGCATAACCTTAGCATCCCTGAGCGATCCGGGGAGCACGCCCTCCCAGGGCGATTGGAATTCGGAGCCGGGGAAATGGTTGTTTCGCGAAACCCGCTAAAGCTGCCTAGCCGATTCTGCCGAAAAGGCTCAGTCTATTTCACCAGCACGACCGGGGAAAATCCATAGAATACCCTAATGTTTGCAGTTCCCCGACCGGCTGGCTCTTTTATTAGACGCCGCCGGAAGGCATTTGTCCTACGAAAAAACCAGTCATTTTCGCCGCAAAAAGAAAAACTTCGGCGCGCTAGCCATACGCTCGGCCGATCGGCGAAAAATCGACCCTAGCTATAAGACGGGATTCGGGGGTTCGTACGTTGCGCAGGACTTCGAACCAGGGGCTCAGATGGAAGCGAAGTGAGCTAAGGTCGTCTGGCGGCGGTGCTAGAACTGGGATGGAGTGTTAGGATCAAGTGAATCGACTCCCCAATGCCGCCTGATGCCCCGCATGATCCGGGGTATCCGGAAACGCGCGATTCGGGCTAGAACCGGCAAAAACCTCGACGGAAGACAGTTTCTGGAACGCGAGCTAACCACACAAGTCCATTTCCTGTTCTGCTACGGCTTGGCCAAGTTTTTAGAGGAACTTCGCGCCCCTGGCAAACGTATGAACCCTTGAGGCCGCCTGGGCAGTTCAGAAGAGCAAGCAGAAAGAAGTGCGGCCCGGCCTGATCGTTTATGAATTCCTTGACAAAAGAGTTGCGGCAGGTTCTACGAAGATTGGCGCGAGCGCCGATGTTCACGGTCATAACCCTCGTCACCCTTGCAGCGGGAGTCGGGGCGAACACTATAGTCTTCAGTGTTCTGGAAGGTGTACTCCTGAAGCCTTTGGCCTATGCGCGCCCCGATGAGTTGGTGGGCGTGCGGCTCACGGCACCGGGCATTGGCATGAAGGACACGGAACTCTCGCCCTCGGATTATTTCATCTTTCGCGAGCAAGGACGTACTCTCCAGGACATTGGCCTGTATGTGCGCGATTCCGTGAGCGTTACGGGAATTGCGGAACCCGAGCAGGTGCCTGCTCTTGTGGTGACCGACGGCACGCTCCCTCTTCTTGGCGTTCAACCAATGCTCGGACGCGAATTCACCAAGCAGGATGATTCACCGCGCTCACCCGAAACGCTGATGCTGACCTACGGATATTGGCGGCGCAAGTTTGGCGGTCAGGCTTCTGTGGTCGGTCGAACACTCCTTGTCGACGGCACATCGCGGCAAATCATCGGCGTGCTGCCGCCGAAATTTCATTTCCTGGACTGGGAAGATCCCGCCTTGGTCATGCCCTTTCGCTTTGACCGCGGCAAGACGCACCTGGGAAACTTCAGCTACGACGGTCTCGCCCGGCTTAAGCCCGGATTCAACCTGGCGCAGGCGAACGCTGACATAGCACGCATGCTTCCGATCGTTATGAGCAGTTTTCCAGCGCCGCCGGGATTCAGCATTAGGCTGTTCGAGGAGGCGCGGATCGGGCCGAACCTCCGGCCTTTGAAGCAGGACGTGGTAGGAGATGTAGGGAATGTCCTATGGGTGCTGATGGGCTCAATCGCAATGGTGTTGCTGATTGCTTGCGCCAATGTAGCGAACCTGCTGCTGGTCCGGGTGGAAGGCCGCAGGCAAGAGCTGGCTTTGCGTGCCGCTTTGGGCGCGGGTTGGGGCCGAATCGCAGGGGAGCTGCTCCTCGAGACCGTAACTTTAGGGTTGCTGGGAGGTGCACTCGGACTAGGCTTGGCCTATACCACTTTGCGCATCCTCCGCGCGATAGCGCCCTCGGGACTCCCGCGTATCCGCGAGATCGGCATTGACGGGCCCGTTCTATTGTTCACTCTGCTTGCGGCGCTGCTCGCCAGCGTGCTGGTTTGCTGCGTCCCCATCTTCAAATATGCAAGCGCTCGCCTCACCACGGGCATTCGCGAAGGGGCACGCGGCGTCAGTCAAAGCCGGGAACAACATCGCGCCGGCAATGTCCTTGTGGTCGTACAAGTGGCCCTGGCGCTGGTTCTGTTGATCTGCTCCGGCTTGATGATTCGGACTTTTCGAGCTTTGACCAAGGTCAATCCCGGATTCACTCAACCAGCGGAACTGCAAACCTTTAGCATTGCGATCCCGGACACGCAAGTCAAAGAGCCGGGGCGGGTGGTTCGCATGGAAGAAGAGATATTGCACCGCCTCGAGGCCCTTCCGGGAGTCTCCTCCGCTGGCATCAGCACAGAAATCCCGATGGGTGGCGGGGGATGGCATGATCCTGTCTTCATAGAAGGGCGCACGTACGCCGAAGGCCAGCTTCCGCATCTGAATTGGTTTAAGTTCGTCTCACCGGGATTTCTCGCTACGATGGGCACTCCGCTGGTTGCGGGCCGCGACCTCACCTGGACGGATACTTACAAGAAAATCCCTGTTGCGCTGGTTTCAGAGAACCTCGCACGCGAGTATTGGCGCGACGCCTCGGAAGCCCTCGGCAAGCGGATCCGCATGAGCACGAAAGACGACTGGCGCGAAATCGTCGGAGTCGTGGGGGACGTGCGCGACGATGGCGTCAATCAGAAAGCACCGACCAGCGTATATTGGCCTCTTTTCATGGATCGCTTCGCGAGCGACGACATCTTCGTGCGGCGCGACGTGGCCTTCGCCGTGCGAACTTCGCACGCCGGCTCGGAAAGTTTTCTGAAGAGTGTCCGGGAAGCCGTCTGGTCCGTGAATCCCAATCTTCCGCTCGCGGGCGTGCATACGCTCGATTACTACTACGGGAAATCTCTGGCTCGGACTTCGTTCACCCTGATTATGCTCGGCGGGGCTGGCGGCATGGCGCTGCTGCTGGGCGTCGTGGGCATCTACGGCGTGATCGCGTATTCCGTATCGCAGCGAACCAGAGAGATCGGCATTCGCATGGCCCTAGGCGCACAGCAAGAAAAGCTGACACGCATGTTTGTGAGTCACGGATTATCGCTGACGGGAATCGGGGTAGCTTGCGGCCTGTTGGCGGCCATCGTTTCGATGCGGCTTCTTTCATCGCTCCTGTTCAACGTGAAACCCGTCGACCCAATCACTTATGGCGCCGCATCGCTCGGACTGATCGCGACGGCTTGGCTCGCCAGCTATCTTCCTTCCCGTCGCGCGGCAACCGTGGACCCCATGGAGGCCCTGCGAGCCGAGTAAGCGTTCCGCTCATCACCCATTTCGACGTGCAGATACGGTCTGCCGAAAGAACCGGTTACCGGCATTCCTAGATTCTGACCCGTTGGACGGAATGTGGCGCATTCGCTACACTGAACCATTGACTCTGCAGCGAAGACGCGCTGGAAATGACTGACCCCACACAAAAGACTGCGGGCGTGCGAGTCCGCTTTGCTCCTTCTCCCACCGGCTATCTGCACGTTGGCGGAGCGCGCACTGCCCTGTTCAACTGGCTTTTCGCGCGGCACCACGGCGGCGTGATGATTCTGCGCATCGAGGACACGGACGCCGAGCGCAACAAGCCCGAACTCGTTCAAGGCATCATCGATGGTTTGAAGTGGCTGGGCGTGGACTGGGACGAAGGGCCGTTCTATCAGTCGCAAAGAACGGAGCTGTATCGCGCGGCAGCGAAGAAGTGCCTTGCGAACGGCACCGCGTTTCGCTGTTATTGCCCCGCGGACAAATACGCCGGCGGCGATTATGCCGAATCGGGAGCCCAGGATGAAGAGCCGAAGGGCGGCGGGCCGCGGCGCGTCACGCGCTGTTCCTGCCGCGACGGCAAGCCCTCCACGCCAGCGGTGAAGCCCGCGATTCGCTTCAAAGTTCCTGTCGGTGGCAAGACGAAATTTGCGGACGCGGTTTTTGGCCAGCGCGAATTTTCGAACGACGAGATCGAAGACTTCGTCTTGTTGCGCTCTGGCAAAGGCGACGAAGAATTTGGGCAGTCCATGTATCAACTCGGCGTCGTGGTCGATGACATAGACATGCGCGTCACCCACGTGATTCGCGGCGCCGACCACATTTCGAATACGCCGAAGCAGGTGCTCCTGTACGGAGCGCTGGGCGCCACGCCGCCAATCTTCCCGCACGTGCCGCTGATTCTCGGCGCGGACAAGTCACGGCTTTCCAAGCGCCACGGCGCCACCGACGTGAACATGTACCGAGCGGAAGGGTTTTTGCCGGAAGCGTTTCGCAATTTCCTCGCGCTATTGGGCTGGTCGCCGGGCGGCGACGAAGAATTCCTTCGCACGAAGGATTTGATTGCGAAATTTTTGCTCGAAGGCGTGAGCCGCACCAATGCCGTTTTCGACCGGCCAAAGCTCGAATGGTTCAATACGCAGTATTTGCAGCGGCTGCCGATTGAAGAATTGCTGCCGGAAGTGGAAAACGAATTAAAACGCAGCGGCTTGTGGAAGCCGGAATGGTCTACGGGCGCTGCGCCAGGGCCGGAGGGCCGAGACCACGCGTGGTTTGAGCGAACCGTGGACTTGCTGCGGCCGCGCATTCGCCTGCTGCCGGATTTTTCCAGGTGGGCGCGCGCGTTTTTCAGCGATGAATTTACGCGTGATCCCGCCGCCAAAGAGAAATTCTGGAAAGACCCCAAAGTCCCAGAGCTGCTTGCCAAGCTCGCGGACGCGTTAGGGCATTTAAAAGAGTGGAATCACGACGCTTGCGATCATGCCACGCGTGCTGTCGCTGAAGCAGGCGGCACGAAAGCGGCATTGCTGATCAATGCCACGCGCGTGGCCATTGTCGGGCAAGCCGTTGCGCCACCACTTTTTGAGACCATGGTCGTCCTCGGCCAGCAACGCGTCGTTCGCCGCCTCCACGATGCCGTCGCCGGTTCCGCCAAAGCATAGCAACTCCTCAAGAATTCTCCGGTTGTCATCCCGAGCGCATCGAGGGGTCTGCTTTTATTGCTTTGTGAAGATTTCCTTGTGGGCGGACTTTGCGTCCGAAGCCGAAGCGGCGATGTTGACGGCGGCGTCGAGCGGGATGGTCACGGGGGGCAGACACAATTCCGTGCTGCACGCCTGATAGCGCAGTTTCAGCGGGATGTGTTGGTCGCCGAGTGGAGCCGTCGCGAGTGCGTTGACGGGCAGGCGGAGAATCACCGTTCCCTGATAAACATTGAGCGGCTTCTTCGAAAACGTGAACGTTTCGAGTTTCCCTTGGGGATACACCACGTCGCCGCTGGTGAAACCTGGCGGCAGTTGAGCTTTGAGATCGGTGGCGATGAGATACTCTTCCGATTTTTCGCGCGCGTTCACGTGAAAGCCCGGACGAATTTTCATGACCACCGCGATTTCAAACGAGCCGCCGCGGCCCGCAGGTTCCATCGAAGCGTAGACTTCGGGCTTCACCACGTCGCGGCCGGAGGGCACTTGCGAATTCGTGACTGGAGCGAAGGCGCCGCACGCCGCCGCAATGGCCAGCCACAAAATCCCAACAGGAAACTGAAAAACCGTCAGAGGGGTCATTCCGAGGGCGGTGTTCGCCCGAGGGATCTGCTTTTTCTCTTGATGCTGAAGAAGAGCAGATTCCCCGGCCGCCTGCCTACGCAAGCAGGCAAAAGGCGCGGCTTCGGAATGACATCCTGGAAACTTTTTCAGCAGTCTGCAGATGGCGGGCTTCATACCTTCACCTCTTCGCCGAGCTGTTGCGAAATCACGCGGCTCATCACGCCGTAAAGGTCTTCGCCGGTTTTCTCCAGCACGAAGGCGTTTCGCCGAGCGTTCCAGGCTAGTTTGAAACTCGTGGAAAGTGCGGAGATCCAGATTTCGCGCACAGGCGTGTTGGGCGAAATCACGAACTTGGCTTCCTGGGGTTCTTCGAAGATCACTTCGAGTTTACCGGATTCTCCTTCGACATCGAAACCGTGCTCATCGCCAAGCGCCAGCAGTCGCTTCCTAAGATCGTCGAATGCCGCGTCCGCTTTTCGTTGAAAATCTTTTTCATCCAGCATGAGTTGAGCGTACACGAATGGCATGAAAGTGGGTAGGGGGGCAGCGGATAGGGAGTAGTCGACAGGCTTCTAACGCTCCATTTTCTTTCGCAAGACAGGCGGCCGATTTCTTGGGCTAGTCATAGGGCTGTTCCAGTTGCTTAGAGTTTAAGAAGTTCCCTCGCTTGGCGATGACTATTCACCGCCCACTACTCACTCTCTTCAGAAATCCTTGATTTCGCGCAGGCGTCCCGTGACTACGTCGTAGACAAAGCCGCGCACGGCCACTTCTTTGGGAATCCACGGATGCGTGCGGAGTTTTTGCAGTTGATGCCGCACGTTTTCGTCGATGTTCTGAAAGGCGTAGAAGAAGGCGGGAGCAACGGCGGCCGTGCCGGTGCGGTTCTGAATGCGCGTGCGCAAGTCCTGCTCGCTGGTGTGCATCAAGCCGCAATCCGTGTGGTTGATGATCATGAACTCTTCGGTGCCCAGCAAGTAGTGCGAGATGACGAGAGAACGCAGTGAATCGTCGGTGATGATACCGCCGGCGTTGCGGATGATGTGCGCTTCGCCGGTTTTTAAGCCCATGGTGCGAATGGAGAGACGCGTGTCCATGCAAGTCACAATTGCAAGCTTGCGCTCCGGGCGTGGACCTAGCGCGCGCAGTTCGTGCGTGCGCGCATAAATTTCGTTGGCTACCAGAACTTCATCGATGACGCTCATCGCACGGCACCCGCGTTGCCCGGGCCGCCGACAGGTTGCAGTTTGGGGATGCGCGCCTCGACCGGAGGGAGCGGCGGAAAGGGCGCGTGCGGCTCGGTCTGATACCAGTAGGCCACGGAATAATAGTTGTCCGAGCGATGATTGCCATGGCCGTGCTCGATCGTGGCGCGAATCGATTTCGTGAACGGAATGGGCGAATCCAGATGGAAACGGTAGACCGAAGAGCGGCTACCGGCGCGCTCTTCGCCCTTGACCGGCGCGCCGTAGAGTCGGTGGGAAAAAGCGCTGCGGCCAAAATCAAACGCGCCGAGAAAATAGTCTTCGGAACCCGTTCCGTTGATGGACGGGCGGGATTCGCCGTCGATGAAAAACATGTCGTCGCCTTCGCCCCACCAGCCGTCCTGATTCTGCAGTACGGACATGGTCACGCCCACAAAATGGCCGCGGCCTTTCGCCTCCATCCAGACATAGTTGCCTTCGCCGTCTAAATTCTTCTTATCTTCGACGAAAGGGTCGCCATTGGATTCCCATTTGTTGGTCCAGCCGAGATTGGGCTGCGCCTGGCGAAACTGCGCGTGAAAGTAAAGCGTATCGGCAGGCAGTGGCTTCGAGAGGGCGCGATAGTCGAGATTGAAATAGAACGAAAAAACTCTTCCTTTGCCGTCGTTGGTGAGCGCGATGCGCGCGTGTTTCTGAAAAGGCATGGGAAAGAAGGAATTCAAAGCGCGGTCATTCGCGGCGGAAAGCAGCTCGGACTCCCAGACGTGGTAATCCCCGAGACCGAGTCCGAAGAAATCCCCTAGAGGAGTTTCCACGCTCGGGGAAGATTCGTTGTCCCAATACATGCGATGCGTAAGCACAGCAGGGCCATCTGCATCAAGGATGGTGAGCGTGTTACCGGGCTCGATGGGGCGGAAGTCGGCGTTGCCGCCGGTGGGGTCGGCGCTCGAAACGCGCTTGAGCACGTAGGGCTGCGGTTGTGTGAGGTCGGCTTGCCAGCGAGCAATTTCCTGGGCAGGGATCAGGCAGTGCGGCGGCGCGAATATCGCTACAAACAGAAACCACGCTAGCACCGAAATAAAATATCTCATCGGCTTCTCCCTTTCGCGTCGTGTCGGGGCTACTTTAAGGCCAGGGACAGAGAAAAGGAAAGCGCGAGGTGGAAGCCAGATCTGCCGCGGCAATGCTTGCGGTCGAGGACGAAGCAGTGTAATAGTCGGCGGCGCATGAAGTTTTCCTATAACCAAATTGCAGGGCAAAGCGCGGAGCGGCTAGCGGCGCTCAGCGACGGCATTTTCGCGGTGGCAATGACGCTGCTCCTGCTTGAATTGCACACCCCGACTCGGGAGCTTATCCACCGGGAAGGCGATTTGCGGCACGCGCTGGCGGCATTCTCGCCTCAGCTTGTGGTCTATCTGATGAGCTTCATCACGCTGGGGATTTTCTGGGTGGGCCAGCAGACTCAGCTCAATTATCTGGCGCGCTCCGATCGGGACCTTACCTGGATTCACCTGGCGTTTTTGTTTGCTGTCACCATCATGCCGTTCTCGACCAGGCTGCTGAATGAATTTTTGCGCTACCGCACGGCCCTGCTGGCCTACTGGGCCAATATTTTGGTTCTGGGTCTTACGCTGTACTGGAGTTGGGGCTATGCCACGAGGGCAGGCTTGGTGAGAGAGGACATCCCACGGCATGTGCCACCAGCCATTTGCCGACGCATCCTGATTGCGCAGTCGCTGTACGCCTGTGGCGCGCTGCTCTCGGTGCTCAACACGTATTGGAGCATTGGGTTTATCGTCCTGGTGCAACTCCACTACGCGATCGGCTTGCGGCTCGAGAAGAAGCAATAGCATTCCAAGGAGGGCGCTCCTCCCATAAGCGCTAAGATAACCGAAAGCGTTCAAGCCGGGGAATCCGCTTACGCGTTGCACTCGGCCAGCGCCATAACAATCTCATTCCAGTGCGTCGTGACTTGCTCCAGTCCCAATCTCGGGGCAATGGTTTGTTGGAGTTGGTGCGGAGCGAATGGGAGCTCAGGCCAGGTGCTGAACACTCGCGGTTTGCCAGAGGTCGTAGCCCCAGGCGGAAATGGCGGAACCGATGAAGCCCTAAGCCGCGTCGCGAAGAATCTCTTCAACACGGCTTTGAGAAAAATCCGGTTTCCACCCCGAGGTCAAGGGCCGTGAAGGAACTCTCCGAAGGGCGAAGGGCAAGACCTCCAGCGCGATTTCGACCATCTTGCTTCGGTTGGGATGCATCACCCATGTCGGCATCATACTGAGGCCACCCTCTCGGGGAGATCATAGGCCCCGATTGACCCACTCTTCGTTCTGTTAGGCATAGAATTCGGCCCGTTCGATGGTGGAAACCTGGCCATGACCCGCCAGCGCAACAACGTGTCGCCGAGGGCAAGACCTTTCGGGCGTGCTGATCCATGCGCTCGGGCTTCTAACGTCAGCGATCTTCTAAATTTCTCGTCGCTTCCGCCAGCTAGGCGGAGACAGGATGCAACGCCCGCTCGACGCCTTCGGGATCCCGCGCGATGACAGTGAAGTAAGCTCTAGCCGGTTGATCCGGCCGAGAGCGGCCCTGTTCCCAATCCCGCNNNNAGGGTCTTTACGAGAGGCACGCGACGCAGTTGCCCGACGCGCGCATCCGTGAGGGGTGGATTTTCAAGGTCGCGGGCAGCGGCAGCTTCGATTTCCGCAGCGCTCCGCCGAGCAAGCGATGGAGTGTCGAGCGCTTCTTCGGCGCCGTCCGGTTTGACCCGGACAAGCCTGCCGTTACGGCGCGCTCTCGCGATAGTAGAGGTCTTGCTCATATTTTGTCGCTCGGTATAGACCACTGTCAGTACTTGATTGCCAGCCATTCCGAGCAGGATGATTCGTTCTTCTCCGTAGTCTTCGCGCAGGTCAATCCGCTCGACGGCGAACGGGTCACTGAATGCCAGTGCTGCCTGGGGAAAGCTCACACCGTGATTGCGAACATTCTCAGCGGCCTTGGCATCGTCCCACTCGAAGTCCAAATCTCATACTACGGGGATTCCGTAGTATTGTCGACCCCGCTGAGGAATCGCTGACCGTCATAGGGCTAAGTGTGGGCTAAGTGTGATTACGCTCGGAGGTTTGAAAAACTGCGCGTCATGAGATCGCCAATGTGCAACGGGCTTTGTCTTGATCCGAGAGCCGTATTGATATCATGGACCCGCAGCGAGCGCGCACATCTTCACGATACCGCCGAGAACACATCCGCTCCTTGCCAGGGCTTCTTCGCCGAATTCTTCGAAGTCAAACCGCATCCCAAATTGGCCGTTTTGCAGGCCGAAGTCGATGCCGCATCCTCGCCTTCCATGTTTATCTTAGCGCTTATGGGGGCTCCTCCCTTCTTCTCGTGAGGAAACTATGTTAAGAATCTCAGGGGCTATATAAACCCTGTTGCGGCGGTTTCCGGTAGCCTCTTGGAGAATTCCTTTCTCGACCAACTTCGCGAGACTTAGCTGCGCGCCCGCGTATGTGACTTTCAGGCGAGAAGCTGCCATCGGAATCGTAATTACGGGGCTTGAGAACAGTGAGTCGATTAGATCGAGCGCGAGGGCTGACGAGCGAGCGGAATAATCCTCGGAGCGCGATTATTGCAACAAGCCCTTAAGCAAGTCATCGAGCAGAGCGCGGGCATCGCCAGGGGCGGAGGCGTGAGCCACGCTTCTTCTCGCCCTTGGAAATTGCGATTCGTTTGAAAAGGGCTTCTCACGCCGAGTCGGATCGCTCCGTGTGCGGGGAACTAGATGGGATTTCGCCGTCGACATGGCTTGCCCTGCACTTGGGGCAGCGCCACAGGCGATATCCGGGATACCGGCGCTGCGTTTCATACAAATACATGGGCAGGGAATCCGATGGGCACGTTACGCGCGGCAGGGCATAACCGTCGGTTTGAGGAACGCTTCGTTTTACGCCCACGAAATACCCCTTGGCTATTTGATAGCAGAAGGGGCAATCCGGTTTAGGACACGCATAAATAACGTGCTCGGGGTCCACGACGATCAACTGGGGCGGGGTCATCTCGACAAAGTGCTCGAAACAAAGGGGCTGGATGGGTTGCTCTCGCGAAGAGCCAAACATACAACACATCCTTTACTTGGAAGATTTACTTGCTTTCTGAATTTACTACGGCGAGGCCGCGTGTCAATCCCTAACGAGAAATGCACCAGGGTAGATTTGTCCTGGCATTTAAGACCATAAGACTTAAACAATTGTAGTTTGTACTGGACTTTTCTGTTCCCCTCCTATATGCTCACGGCGAAATGCATCCTGAGAAAGTCGATTCGGCTTGGCGTCCCGAACTGAGCGAGATGGTCGTGCGGCTGGTTCGCTCCGACG
>QHYJ01000281.1 GCA_003223255.1 Acidobacteriota bacterium
CTGTTCTGCTGTGTGCACTCCCTCCCACTTCGGCGCGGGTTGGGGAGGCCGCCACCGAAGATCGCCAACCGGAGGGGCGGCATATGGAATGCCGCGATAGACTTGGAGCCCATCTTCGGCAGTCCCCTGAAGTAGGCCGCCTTCCACCTTTACTGTTTGGCCAGGACTTCCGAGTGGCATCAATAGAAATAGAAAAAGCAATTCACACGCGACAACGTACTTCGAAAGTACTGGCATTCCTCTCTCCTTCTCATCATGCTTGCAAGGATCCGATGCATAGCAGCGAGACAGGGGTGATCCCCTTCGTCGTGGCCTCAGGGGAGCAGCCCGTCCAATTTCGGAATCAAGTACTCACGCGTAAATCGGTTGTGGTCGCGCAAGGATTCCACGATCTTGTTTATGTTCGCCTGCTTTACGGCTGCATCGATCTCATCCACGCCTTCCTTTGCCCATGCGGCTCTCTGTTCGGCAGTAAGGGCATGAACGGGTGCGCCTGATTCATCTTCAAATGCGAAGAAACCGACGGTGCCGTCCCTTGCTCCTCCGCTCACGTTGAGCGCTTGAAGCTTGCGAAGGCCTTGATCCAGGTCGTGCTTGGGAATCTCGGGAGTCAGATTCACCGGAATGTCATTCAGGCGGCCCACGACGGAGTAGGCTCCGAACAGAACTTTGTTGAGATCAGCGTTGACCTTCTGCAGTAAGACGTCCCCCTCCAGATAGAGCACGGCGGTTCTAGATTCGTAGAAGAATTCAAGAGCCAGGGGGCTGGCGGTTTCCGGCCCCGCCGCATTGCCGACCGTGACGTAGATCTGGCGCTTAAAGCCTTGCCTCAGCAGAGAACGCGCAATGGGCTTCAGATAGGCGATGGCCTGGGCGGAACTGACCTGCACCGTGCCGCGCCCGATCATTCCATCCCCGGGATAGGTGAATTGCAAATTGGGAAACACCAGGGCGTTGGTTTCTTGGGCCATTTTCAGAGCGAGTGCCTCCGCCGCGACGTACTCGCAATCAACCGGCAACACGCCATGCGCCTGGACATTTCCAATGGGGATGAAGATGAGATCGTTGTACTGGAGGTATTTCTCCACCTCGACGTTGCTCAAGCTCGTAAAATAATGGGTCCGCACCGGAGGCGGAGGCGTCGGCTCGGGCGCCAGCACGGGAGGCGTGATTGGCGGCGGAGCCAGAGGTGCAGCAGTCTGCGCGCTCACTCCTCCAGCAAGACTGAGCAACAAAAGCCCGGAGGCAATCCACGCCCTAGTGCTGATGAAGGTCTGCATTTGATTTCTCCCCTCCCGATTGATTCGGGAACATCCAGCCATATTCCGGAATGAGGTGTTCTTGCGTGAACTTGTCGTGGTCGCGCAGAGCCTGGAGGATGCTCTTGATATCAATACTCTTCACCGACTCCTCGATCATCGCGGCGCCTTCCTTTCCCCACTGCGTCCGTTGTTCGGCGGTAATGGCTTTGGCAGGCCCGATATGATCGGTGTAGTGGCTCATGTAAAAGCCGATGGCTCCGCTTTGCGGGCCGACAGGAAACAAGTGGTTGATACCGGGGTCGGCCGGATGCTCGGGCACTGGCTCGGACAAATCAACCGGAATGTCCTCAAGTCTGCCGGCAATGGCGTACGCGCCGTAGAGCATCTTGGCGAAATCCCCGAAATTCGGCGGTCTGCCAGTGGTGTTCGGTCGGCGAAACACGGACGACTCCAGATAAAGAATGGGGACGTGCGTTTCGTCGTAAAACTGCCTTACCAGCGGGCTGACGGTCTGCCACGATGGAGCATGACCGCTGATATAGACCTGTCTGCGAAACCCCTGCCGCAGAAGTGAACGCGCAATCGTCAGCAGATAAGCGGTCCCTTCCGAAGGAGTAACATGTACAGCGCCTCTACCGACTACGGTTGCGTCGGGGAAAAAGTAGGACAATCCGGGTAGAACCAGTCCGTCTCCCTCTTCCGCCAGCTTCATGGCATAGGCCAGTGGGCCGACGTACTCGGCATCGATCGGCATCTCCGCATGCGGCTCAACCGTTCCCACAGGGACGAAGATCACGTCGTTGCGTTTTAGATACTGCTCGATCTCCGTGTTGGTCATGTGCGTCAGGACGCGCGTCCGCATTTTGGGAGGACCTTGTCCCCAGACCGCGGCGCTGAACAACAGAGCAAGCGATAGAATCATGATTTGGCGCATGCAAAACCCACCATCGTTTCCAAAAGGTTGATGTGCTGGACTACTTCACTGCGTGAGAGCGCAGAAATTCCGCCTGCCCCGCGCGCGGATGAGGTCTCATGCTGGGATTCTTGTCCAAAATCATGATGGGACTGTCGAATCCCTTGAACGCGTCCCAGACTGGCAGGCCTTTGTCATTCGGATCCAGGTTCTTAGTGAAGTTCGTCCAGTACTGCATGACAGTGTTCTGCAGTTGAAGATCCTGATCGGGGACGGGAGCTTTCCAGTGGTTCGTCAGGCCGAACACATAGGGAAGTTCGGCGCCGTGATCCGCTCCCAGGCGCAGGCCGAGAGTGGCAGGCTCGCTGTTATAACTCCCCTCATCTAGATAATCGAAATAATAAAGATAGACATTTGATCCGACACTGGTCATCGAGGCCGCCAGGTTTTGCTCCCCAAAAGCCATGCGATCGGCGAACATGCGTTGCTGAGAGGCCTTGGAAGCTTCCTCGGAATCGTTGGGATATAAGGTCAGGAATGTGTCTGCGTCTGCACCGTAAGTCTTGCGGGTCTGCTCAGCGTATTCGGTAGGCGGCAGTGGCGAACGGAAAAGATGTTGCCCTTCATCGGAGTTCGAGCCCACGATCATGGCAACTTTGTTCTGCTTCCCCTCTTTCAACAAGGTGACTGGGCTGGCCGGGAAAAACCGCCCATCCACGTTCGATTCCGCCGATCCGTCGAACAGCATCTTTTCGGCTGGGATTGCCCGCAACTCGGCCAGGGAATGGGCGCCGACAGATTCCGCAAACTTGACACCGGCTCTTTCCCCATTCTCCAGCGACAGCAGTTCGGTTCGCGCGAATCCGGCCCCAACTCCGCCGCTTTCGACGATCGCAGCGCGGAACAAGCCTTTCGACAGCGGACTCACCACCTGAGAGGTCACCGAGAAGGCACCCCCGGATTGCCCAAAGATAGTGACTTTGTTGGGATCGCCCCCAAACGCGGCAATGTTGCGATGCACCCACTGCAATGCTGTATTTTGATCGTGCAACCCGTAGTTGCCTGAAGTGTGGTAAGGAGATTCCTTGGTCAATTCCGGATGAGCGAAGAACCCCAAAATTCCCAGGCGATAGTTCAGCGTGACGACGACGATCCCTTTCTTGGCCAGTTCTTCACCGTCATAGAGAGCTTCCCGGGCAGAGCCGACACGTAGTCCGCCGCCATGGATATAGACCATCACGGGCAGCGCGGCCTTACCCTTCGCGGGAGTCCACACATTCAGGTAGAGGCAATCTTCACTCTTCGGGAAATCACCTTTTGGGAAGTTCTGCACACAACCGTCGCTGAAATGATCGGCTTTGCGCACACCTTCCCAATGACGCGGCGGGCGCGGCTCGGTCCAGCGCAGGTTCCCTACTGGAGGTTCGGCGTAGGGAATCCCCTTGAAAACCTGTATGCTGGCGTCTCTGCCTGTAATACCGCTAAGCAAACCAGCTTCAGTCTTGACCGGCCCCTTTAGCTGCGAAAAGGACGGACTCAGCAACAAGATCACCGCAAAGATCGCCGAACAGATTTTCACAGTCTCATCTCCCATTTATCGCGCCGCAGCTCGCTGCGTCATGCTTCCTGCTTCCGAAAAAGACTTCAGCGAAGAGCGACACCATTCATAATGCTTTGCAGTTTGTCGGTACTGATGGGCGGCATGGCGCCTTTCTGAGTCGCTACCCATGAGGCAAAGCGATTCGCTGACTCACTGATTTCCTGAAAAGAATGCCCGCGCAGATAGTGATGAGCCAGACAGGCTGTGAACGCGTCTCCCGCTCCGACTGCGTCGGCAACCGTCACCCGGAATCCCTTGTGCGCAACAGCTTCCTCTTGAGTTACGAGCAGGCTCCCGCGTGATCCGCACGTTATGCACACCAAACGCAAGTCGCAACGGTGCAACAAACGTTGGGCAAGCATTTCTGGAGTTCCGATGCCTAACTTAAATAACTGGGAAACCTGGAGCAATTCCTGATCATTGAGCTTGACGATATCGGCGTATTGTAAAGACCTGCGCAGCACTTCCTGGTCGTAGAAGGATTCGCGGAGGTTCACATCGCATATGCGTAATGTCTTTTTGGGGGTGTTCTTCAAGAAACTTTCGATCGTGACGGCGGACTTGGACGAACGCCGCGCCAGCGAACCGAAACAAACAACATTTGCTCTCGCAGATAGCTCCTCCCATTGCGTTGTCCACTCCAAAAAATCC
>QHYJ01000059.1:0-1123 GCA_003223255.1 Acidobacteriota bacterium
CTGAAGCCAGTGCTCGTATTGCTCGCGCATGCCCGTGATGCCCGCGCCTCCAGGAGTCAGGTAGAGCGTCTGTTCGGGAAATCTTGCGCGATCGTTCGCGCTCATGTCACTCCAGTGCGAGCGCAACCATTGCTTCAGCTCCACCCGCATTTCAGCCTCAATGGATGCGGGGTTCGCGCTTGGCTGGATGCGGCCAATCAAGTCTAACCAATGAGTGTCAACCTTGTTCAGATCGGCATCGCTTTGAACATAAGGTTCGGTATTTAGAGGTAGAAAGAAATCAGGTGGACTGCTGCGCAGACTGTCGCCAAAGAAACCGGGTGGAGTGATTCCCACCACACTAAACGGCTTGCCGTCCACTTCAAAGACTCCGCCGATTATCGATGGGTCGAGTCCATACTTTTCCTGCCACAGGCGATAGCTCATTACGGCGACTGGCGGAGCATTGGGTTGATCGTCCCCATTCGCGAGCGCGCGTCCGGCATAGGCTGTTATGCCGAACATGCTGAAGTAATTGCCGGATACGAACTCGCCTGGATAACTTTGCGCTGCCTCTGAGCTGCCCGATCGCCGAACACCAAACAGCAGCTCCAGTGAGGGAAACGCCGCTAATTCGGAAAAACCTTGGGTGTAGTCTCGGAGGTATTTGTACAAGTCATAGGAAACCAGGGAGAACTCTTTTTCCTGACTATACCCGCCCTGATAGCAGCACCGCGGTTCTTTCCCCAAGCGGTACAGCTCGCCCGGATTCACCACGGGCAGCGACTTCAGCAAAACCGCATCCACCAACGTAAAAATCGAAGTGGTCGCGCCAATGCCCAATGCCAGCGTCAGGACCGTTGCGCTGGTGAACGCTGGAGCCATTCGCAATCGTCGCAATGCGTGGCGCAAATCCTGAATTACGTCCTGAATCCAAGTGACGTGGCGTGCGTCGCGACACTTCTCTTTAGTCTGCTCGATACCGCCCAGTTCTAGTCGCGCGCGGCGGTGCGCCTCTTCTTGCGTCATCCCTTGCGCGACGTATTCCTCGGTTTTTCGTTCGAGGTGGTCGCGCAGCTCGTCATCCACTTCCTGGTCCGCCTGCGCCCAGCGAAACAACGACCGCAGCCGCAGGGGAATCGTG
>QHYJ01000059.1:1182-3820 GCA_003223255.1 Acidobacteriota bacterium
CCTGCCCCAGTTATCTGCTTCTTTTTCGAGCTGTCGCCGCCCGAGCCGTGTGAGCGAATAGTATTTCGCCCGCCGGCCATACTCGGATGTTTGCCACTCGGCTGTAATCCAGCCCTCTTGTTCCAACTTGTGCAGAGCCGGGTAGAGCGATCCGTCGCTCACCTGCAACACGTCGCCAGACACTTGCTTCAGCCGCTGACTGACGGCGAAGCCGTTCATCGGCTCAAGCGCCAAAATTTTTAGTAGCAACATGTCCAACGTGCCCTGCACGAGATCCGAAGGTTTGCTCATCTTTATGTCCTCGGTAACCGAGACTAGCACCTCTGCTCTCGGTAAGCAAGGGGAGATGCTTGAGGCCACCGCGGCTCCGGCTAAGGGCCTCCTAAACCTTTGCTCGTTGCTCACACTCGGTGTCGGCCTAATGGCAGCATGTCGACACAGCGTCACTACTCAGACTTTGTAAGCAGCAGAGATGAGTGGTCCTATCGTAGTCAGACAACGGTTTACAAGACCGTTGTAGCTGCAGAACCACAATTATTAAGGTAGCGTCCTCCGACTAGGAATGCTGCATCGCCCGAGAACGCAAAAGCAGGTCAGACAGCGCCTTTGATAGGCGAGCAGTTTCCGACACCAAGCCGCTTGACGGTTTCGCTTTGATAGCGGCTCATACGCAATTCTTGGCCGTTCTGCAGCAACACTAAGTGATATCCATGGAACCAAGGCTGGACCTCTTTAACCTTGTGGACGTTGACGATGGCTGAGCGGTGAATTCGTAGGAAGTCTCGTGGATTTAGCTTGTGCTCAAGAGCGTTCAGGGTTTCACGGATTTCGGCGAAACGCGGGCCGGCATGCAGTCGAGCGTAGTTTCCATTTGCCTCGATCCAATCGATTTCTTCTGCATTCACAAACAAGATGCGTCCGTTTTCCGAAACAGGCAGGCGGTTCAGATATTCATCGTGCCGCTTGATCTGCTCTAGCGCGGCGATGAGACGACGGACTACATCACCCTTTGACTTATCCGCGATTCGCTGCTTGGCTCGGGCCAGGGCCTTCTCAAATCGAGCTTGTGCTACCGGCTTCAGCAGATAATCGATTGCGTTGGTCTCGAAAGCGCGGAGTGCGTAGCGGTCATACGCCGTCACGAAAATAAGAGCCGGCATTCGGTCTGGGCCGACCCTGCGAACCACTTCAAAACCGTCCACTTCAGGCATCTGTACATCGAGAAACACAAAGTGGGCCTTCTTGCTGAGAATTGTGGAAACAGCACAGTCGCCATCTCCGCACTCCCCAACAACCTCTATGTCTGTATCTTTCTTGAGCAGGCGCAAAAGCCCTCGGCGCGCCAAAGGCTCATCGTCGACGATTAGGGCTCGAATCTTCATGCGCTTGCTACCTTCGCTGGCACGTTCTGTTCCGATGGGATTCGGCGCATTGGAATTGAAATCTGTACACAGACGCCTTTTGGCTCCAGATTGTACAAACGCAGTTCTTGCTCCCTTCCGTACAGCTGCTCAAGACGCCCGCGCGTATTCGAGAGGCCGACGCCCCGCGAAGAGAGCCGTTCAGGCGTGTCTTCCAGTGAGCTGGTTAAATTGGCGACTTCCAGCCAAAGCCGGTCTTGCTGCTGAAAGGCACGAACGGTGATGACGTCTGTGTCCTTGTGCCTGCCGATCCCGTGACGGACGGCGTTTTCAACGAGTGGTTGCAGAACAAGAGTCGGAACCGCACAGTCAAGCGTATCCGCATCAATCTGAAGCTCAAATCGAAGCCGGTCCCCAAAACGCCGCTGTTGAATGCCGATGTAATCCTCGAGAAAATCCACTTCGCGAGCGAGCGTAATCTCGTGCGTGTGCATTTCGTCCAAAGAGACGCGGAGCAATTCACTCAGGCGCAAGAGAATGTCTTCCGCCGCTTCGGGGTCTTCGTGAATCAGCGTGGCAGCCGCTTGAAGCGTGTTGAACAGGAAGTGCGGATGAAGCTGGGTCCGCAAGTTCTCGATCTGAGCCTCAACAAGTCGTGCTTCGAGCTGGGCGGCGCGAAGCTCGCGTTTCTGGGCTTGATCATGAATGCGGTAGAAGTGCACCACGCCGACAACGAGCCAGTACGTCACAAGGCCAATCTGCGTGTGTTGTCTGAGGTAGTGCCCAAGCATCGCTGTGAGAGGTCCCTGATCACCGATGTGGAACCACGCAATGGACGCCTCAAGGCAAAGTTGAGTGGTTGTCAAGAGCAAGCTAGCCGCAAAGTGTAGCGGTACTGCGCGCAACCAAGTGTCGGTACCAATGGGATAACGCCAGGCAATCCAGAGCGCTATGGGAGTAAGCACACCCCATAAGTAGAAGGACCAGCCGAGATAATAAAGGAAGCGATCGGTGAAGCCATGAGCAGCGTCGTAGGCATACCACTGACTCCCGAATAAGCAGACGATGACCGCCCAAGAGGCAACGATCAGCACTCGTCTACGGTTGAATCTGCGCTTCGCCCGGTTCACATGAGGGATAATAGTCCGTCGCACTTCCAGAGCCATGAACAAACTCCAGGGCAAATCGTAACCCGAATTTTGCGAGAGTGGCGCAAATTTCAGCAGCGATTACGATTCGTCCCGCCCTGTCAACGATTCGTCCCAAAACCGTACCCC
>QHYJ01000059.1:3866-27059 GCA_003223255.1 Acidobacteriota bacterium
GTCGTGAATGGCAAGTCACACGAAATTGATGTTGCTCCTGAAACGCCGCTGCTGTGGGTTCTTCGTGACACGTTGGGACTGACCGGGACGAAGTTCGGCTGTGGAATGGGTCTTTGTGGCGCTTGCACGGTTCACTTAGAGAGCGATGCAGTGCGGGCCTGCCAAACACCTGTTGGATCGGTGGGCTCAAAGAAAATCACGACCATCGAAGGGCTCTCACCTGATCGCAGTCATCCCGTACAGAAAGCCTGGATCGCTGAACAGGTTCCTCAGTGCGGTTATTGCCAGTCGGGACAGATTATGCAGGCTGCGGCGTTTCTAGCCAAACATCCGCGTCCAACGCGCGAGGAAATTGACCAGGTGATGTCCGGCAACATTTGCCGCTGCGGAACCTATCACAGAATTCGGCGCGCGATTCAGCGCGCCGCCGGGGAGGCAGCATGATGCCCGTTCAAGTTGAAGTGAACCGGCGTGAATTTCTAAAGGCAGGCGCCACGGGCGGCGCTGCGTTCATCATGGGCTTCTATTTGCCCCTACGAAGCCGAGGACAAGAATCTCAGCCTCTGCAAACAAACACCTTCGCACCCAATGCTTGGGTTCGCATCACGCCCGACAACCAGATCACCGTGCTTGTGGAGAAGCCGGAAATGGGCCAAGGGCAAAGGACGACAGAGGTGATGTTGCTGGCGGAGGAGCTTGAAGTTGATTTTTCCACGATTCACATCGAGCAAGCTCCCACGATTCCGGACATTTATAAGAGCCTGGCGACGGGCGGCAGCGGTGGTACCGGGGCAGGTTGGAGCACGGTACGCAAAGCGGGAGCCCAGGCGCGTCAAATGTTTGTAAGGGCGGCCGCTGAGCAATGGAGCGTGGATAAGAAGGATTGCCGTGCCGAGAACGGGGCCGTGATGCACACCCCGACCGGACGCCGCTTCACCTACGGAGAGCTTGTCGAGACCGCTTCGAGGCTCCCAGAGATCAGCGCCGACGCAGTAACTCTGAAAGAGCCGAAGGACTTTCGGTTCATTGGCAAGCCCATGCCCCGTGTCGATACTCCAAGCAAAGTAGACGGCAGCGCGGAGTTCGGCATCGACGTGAGGGCTCCGAAGATGTTATACGCGGTGATCGCGCGTTGTCCGTATTTTGGCGGGAAGCTTTCAAGTTTCGATGCAAACGCCACCAAGAATACGCCTGGAGTTCGTGCGGTCTTCCCCGTTCCGCCGCTCGGTTTCCTGGACATCTGCGGTTATGGCGGCCGTAATTTAAACACGGCGGGCGGAGTGGCTGTCGTGGCCGAGTCGACATGGGCGGCCATTCAGGGACGCAACGCGCTAAAGCTAAATTGGGATAAGGGACTCGGCGGAAGCGAAACAACCGAAAGTTTGCGCAGTTCGTTGGAGCAGCAGGCAACTGCTCCTCCCACCTTTATCGCCGTCGATCGAGGAGATACTTCTAAGGCCTTGGACAATGCAGCGAAGAAAATCGAAACAACCTATGAATTGCCGTTTGCAGCCCATGCCACCATGGAGCCGATGAATACTACGGCACACGTGCGCGAGAACGAGATCGAAATTTGGTCGCCCACGCAGTGGGCTAATGTAATTCAGGATGAGATCGCAACGCTTTCCGGATTGTCCAAGAACAAAGTCATCGTTCATATGACGCTTTCGGGTGGTTCATTCGGGAGGCGCGCGCAATGGGATTATGCCGCTGAAGCCTGGCAGGTGGCGCGCGAAGTCAGGAAACCAGTCCAGTTACTCTGGACGCGAGAGGATGACATTCAGCACGATTTCTACCGAGAATACTCTTACCATCGCCTCGCCGGCAGCCTCGACCCGCAAGGAGGGATCGTGGCGTGGTCGCACCGTATTGTTTCCACGTCCATCCGTCCCGTGTTCGACTCGCCGGAAAGCTTGAAAGATCCGGGAAACTCCGCGGAGGTGGGCGGCGCCGATCCTCCCTATTCCTGTCCGAACGTTCGTGTGGATTATGCCCCGGTTCGCTCGGTGGTGCCGCGGGCGTGGTGGCGATCAGTGGTGAGTTCTTTCACAGCATTTGCGGTGGAATGCTTCATCGATGAGCTGGCGCACGCTGCGGGGAAGGACGCATACGAGTTCCGCATGGGCCTGCTGCGCGAAGGCGGAAAGATCGCGGGCGGGCAAACACTCGATAGGCGGAAGTTCCGAGGCGTGCTGCAGCTAGCGGCGGAAAAAGCCGGCTGGGGAAAGCCGCTGCCCCCTGGCTGGGGGCGCGGGATTGCCTGCCACTTCTCCTTTGGCAGCTACATCGCTCATGTGGCTGAGGTTTCCGTGGAGAAAGAAGGTGCCGTACGCGTTCGCCGTGTCGTGAGCGGCGTCGATTGCGGGACCGCGGTAAATCCCGATGGCGTGCGTGCGATGGCTGAAGGAGCCATAAACTTCGCATTGACCCCTGTCCTCGGCGGCGAGATCAGCATTAAAGATGGCGCCGTTGAGCAGAGTAATTTTCACGACTATCAGGTTCTGCGCATCAATCAATCGCCGGAAATAGAAGTCCACATCGTCCCCAGCAACGAGCCCCCCGGCGGTATGGGCGAACCCGGCGTGCCGCCTCTCGCCCCAGCGGTCGCGAATGCCGTCTTCGCCGCCACGGGAGTGCGAGTGCGACGCTTGCCTATCGATCGACGCGTGCTGAACAAAATCTCTAACGGCTAGCTCGTCCTGCTCCGATCGGAAGAAACAAGCATGTTTCCGCAGGCAGTGCAAGATACTCGTTATGCAGTTAGAACATTCTTTCGAAATCGCGGGTTCGCAGCCGTCTCGCTGCTGACGCTTGCGTTGGGCATAGGTGCAACCACATCGATTTTCAGCCTAATAGATGCTGTTTTATTGCGTCCTTTGCCTTATCGCCAGCCCGAGCGTCTCGTTGCGATTTTTGAAGACTTTGGGCCAATAGGCTTCGTGCACAAGCCTGGCGCAATTGTTGTTTCGCCCATATTTCCTTAGGATTTCCCTTCCTGCTACGATTCAGCAACCTGGTCATTCTTTTTATCCATTTCATTGCTACCCTGGCCCGCTTGCTCGGTCCTGGCGGCGTCCGTTCCATAGTTGCGGAGTCCCTTATCCTCAAGCACCAACTCTTGATCGTGAATCGATCCCGGCAACGATCGCCGAATTTATGCACCTCAGACCGCATCCTCGCCGGCTTGATGGCGCTCTTGGTGCGTCCCACTCGTCTGCTCCGTTCCGCAATCGTTCTGAAGCCTTCGACACTGCTTGGCCTTCACAAAGCCTTGAACAAGCAAAAGTACCGCGTGCTGTTCTCCCCGAATCGCCGTCGGAAGCCCGGCCCGAAAGGACCGAGTGCACAACTCATCCGTGCGGTAGTCGAAATGAAGCAACGGAATCCCAACTGGGGCTGTCCGCGAATCGCTCAACAGATTGCCTTGGCGTTCCAGATCCAAATCGACAAAGACGTGGTTCGCAGGATTCTCGCCCAGCGCTACCGGCCGGGACAGGACTCTGGTGGTTCTTCCTGGCTGACTTTCCTGGGCCACATAAAAGACAGTCTCTGGAGCATGGATCTGTTCAGGTGCGAGTCGGCCACCTTGCGGACCCACTGGGTCCTGGTCATCATGGATCAATACACGCGCCGGATCATTGGGTTCGGTGTCCATGCGGGAACGGTCGATGGTGCCGCGCTGTGTCGGATGTTCAACCGCGCCATTCGAGGCCAATACTGGATGCCGAAGTACCTCAGCTCTGACAATGATCCGCTCTATCGGTTCCACCAATGGCAAGCCAATCTGCGGATACTGGAAGTGACAGAAATCAAGACCATCCCCTACGTTCCCCTGTCCCATCCGTTCGTCGAAAGGCTGATCGGCACCCTGCGGCGGGAATACTTGGATCACACGTTGTTCTGGACGACGGCAGACCTCGAAAACCAGCTGCTCGATTTCAGGACCTACTTCAACAACCATCGCACGCATAACTCACTGGAAGGGCGTACGCTGCATACGCTGTCAAGACCAGTCGCCAATCTCCAGTCGTTTCGATGGCAACCACACTGTCGAGCCCTTTATCAGACCCCGGTGGCTGCCTGATTTGTCAAAGACTCGCGCTCGCTGTGGTATTAGTCGACCTCGGCAATACTTCCAGAGAAATCATTCGGTGTACGAGTTCTGAATCGTAGCGCGTTTCGCGGATCCGATCGCCAGAGACAGGCGTCAATTTTGGTCGAGATTCTATGCCAATTCGAGCGGACGAGTAGAGCCTGACGGAAGACTCAACAGGCGAGTCTCATGGAAGCGCCCGCGCTTACCCGCGTATGCAAAGGTAGACTGCGGCTAGCCTGATTCTGATCGAGTGCGAACCAATCAGAAATAAACGTGTAACCCGAGCTGCACGACACGGTTATCCAGCGCGGTGCGGGTGATGCTGCCGAAATTTCCGACAGTAGGATCGGAGTTAGGCTCCGCAAATTCCGGATGATTCGGCAGATTGAAAAAATCTGCGGAGAAAGTGAGCCGCGTTCCCTCTCGCACGGGAATTCTGAAATCTTTCTGCAGGGAAAAGTCGAAGTTGTCCACGCCGGGATTGCGAATATTTGAGAAGTAGCGAGGAGCATTCCCGAAAGCCTTAGTGACATCGAACCGGTGAGTAAGAGTGATTAGACCGGGTGCGGGGCACGTTCCGGAAAAATCGAATGCGCTTGTGTCGAACCATTTCTGGACGGTTTGATGGAAGCCTGAAGGAAGGGGATTTCCGATCACATTGGGCCGATCCGACAACACACCAGCTCCGTTGCAGAACCCATACGAATTATCTGTGATACCAAAGGGAGTGCCAGCGCTGATCGTATAGATGGCACTTACGCGCCAGCCGCCAAGCGCTTCGCCGGCGACGCCATGGTTCAGCCACCTCTTACCGGGTCCGAAGGGGAGTTCGACAATGGGCGCCAGGGTGAGGCGCGCGGGCACGTCGCCGGCACTCACGGAGCGCTCGGCTCTGCGATTGTAGAAGTCTTGTCCGAGCACATCGAGGGACCAGAAACCGCCCCAGTCGGAAGAAGAGTCATCGATCAGCTTGCTCCAGGTGAGGTTCGCGAGGAGCGAAAAATCATGTGAGAAGCGATGCTCGAGTCTCGCCTGCATGGAATGGTACACGGAGCTGGAAAGCCCCCAGTACCCGGGATTTACAGTCAAGCAACAATATACCGACGCGCCTCCAGCGATCACCGCCGCGGCAGCCAACGGGCAATACGGGCTAGTGCTAGGGCCGACAAAATTGAACGGATTGGGTTCTTGCGCGGTGCTCGCGGGCGTCTGCTGACAGATGTTGTAAGCATAATTGATGGGCAAATGTGTGCCGTGACTACCAACGTAGCCGAGTTGGGCGACGGTATCCTTCCCAAGCTGCTGTTCCACGTTTAAATTCCACAACTGGACGTAGGTCGGTGTTTGCTTGCGGGGCGCCCAAAATGAGAAGGAGACATCTCCATTCACGGGAATTGGGGCGGTAATTGCGGAAACGCTTGGGTTGGTAACGGCCGGCAGGGCGCCCCAGTTCGTGCCGGCACTAAAAGGAGTGGTCGCGAGGAGATTGGGTCCTGGCTGGCCATCCCCGGCACGACCGTGACCTGTGGTGCTGGGATACATGATGGCGTACCCGCCGCGAACGACGAAGCCGCCTCGCGGATTCCATGCAAAGCCTAAGCGAGGGCCGAATTCTTTGGCAGAAGGATCGAATGTGGTGTCCGGCGCATTGACGCCGAACTGCTCCCATTGCGCGGTAAATGGATTAAAGAAAGCATCGCCATGATGAATCTCATGGAAGGACTGGTCGTATTGCCAGCGCAACCCGAGGTTGAGCGTGAGTCTCGGAGTGAGCTTGAAGTCGTCTTGAACAAAAAATGCGTAGGACCAAGCGCGGGAAGAAACAAAGGCATTTTGCACCTGAACGCTGCCGTTGTTCATAGTGCCGAAGAGGAAGTCTGCAAAGCCGTTCCCAGTTTCCGAACCGCTAAAAGAGAAGCTGCCGACGACTCCGTTGGGCTGGTAATTGTCGATGGAGTAGCGACGCGTCTCACCTCCAGCTTTGATGCTGTGGCGGCTGACCAGCTTCGTGACAACATCACTGAACTGCAGGGTGGAAGCCGGCTCGTAAAGCATCCCGCTGTTGGAAATAGCCGTAAATCCGGTAACGTTCAGACCGGGCGTGCCGCATTTTGTTCCACCGGAGGTATCTGGAACGCTGGACAAACAACCGGGGATACCGCTGATTCCAAACGCGGCGGGAGAGGTGGCGCCAGCGCCGTAGGGCGTTCGGTCGCCGATGCGATGCATATAGCCGAAGCTAAAATCATCGAGCAAAGCGGGGTTAAACGTGTGTGTCCATCCTACCGTGGTGGCGTAATCGCTGGACCGCTGGAAGCGTTGACCCGCCGCACCGACGATGAGGTCGTAATCCAAAGAGCGGCCGGTCTGGCTGTGAAACATGCCAAAAATATGGTCGGACTGTGAAGGGTTGTAGTCGATGCGAGGATTAACTCTGTTGAGAGTAGAGTTGAATGGCGAACTGAAATTCAATACGTCGGTCCCGATCTTGCCCGCAGCCGGCGTGGCGCTGGTGGGCCATACCGCTAACAACTTCTGGGAAATAGCGCTCATCTGACCGGTGTTCGCAGCATTGTTGAAAGGAACAGGATTCGTGGTGCCGGGAAAGTGAATCTGCTCGCTCGCCGTTGTGCAAGTGCCGGACGAATTGAAACCTGTGGTGCAGAGAGCGCCAAGGTCGCCGCTGCGGAATGCCGCGTCGGGAACCAAGTTGCCCGAGCTGGCGAAGCTGCCGTGGGAACGGATGCCCTGGTAGTCGGTGAAGAAGAATAGTTTGTTCTTGAAAATTGGGCCGCCAATGCTGCCGCCGAATTCGTTGTAGTCGAAGGGATTCTTGCGCTGCGTAGGATCTTCAAAGAAATTGCGCGCGTCGAGGTGCTGGTTGCGGTTGTACTCGTAGGCCGAACCGTGGAATTGATTGCTCCCGCTCTTGCTCACGGCGATGAGGATGGCCCCGCCGGCCTTGCCATATTCGGCGGACATACTGTTCTGCTCGATTCGAAACTCCTGGATGGCGTCTAAAGATGGAGTGACCGCTGCGCCGCCGAACACCGGGGCGGTGATGGTGCTGCCGTCCAGCACACTGTCATCATTGCGCGGGCGACTGCCGCTGATGCGCAAATTGCCATAGTTGCCGCAACCATCACAGCCGGTCTGTTGGGACACGCCGGCCGCTAGGGGAAGCAGACTGTAAACATTGCGACCGGAGTTGCTGAAGGTGGGCAACTCCTCAAGCTGTCTTTGATTGACGGTCTGACCGAGATCGGATTGCTGAGTTTGGAGAAGAGGCGCGTTGGCGGCACTGACCTCGACGGTTTCGGTACGCTGACCGACGGTGAGGGTCAAGTCGACTCTTAAATTGGCATTGACGTCGAGAGTCAACTGGCTCAGGACAGCGGTCTTGAAGCCCTTGGCTTCGCCCTCGACTCTGTACCTGCCCGGATTCAAGCTGGTGGCGCTGTAAACGCCGGCGCCGTTCGTTTTGACCGTGGCCACGACATTGGTGTCGAGATTGGTGACTTTGACGGTTGCGTCCGGAACCACCGCGCCGCTCGAATCGGTGACAATCCCGCTGATATTTCCAAATAATCCTTGGGCCGCCACTTGAGGCTGAAGAAACAAGAACGCGCAAAAAAGCAAAGCTACAAAGGCTGACGCAATTCTCGTTGGTATCAAAGCGCCCTCCAGGAAAGGAGTGTAGAGTTGGCCCAGTTCCAGGTATCTGATCTGATGCGGCCGCGAATGAGCCGGGAATGTTTGTTCCCGAGTGCGAGCAGCAAGCTCAGGAAGGACACAGATCAAATGCGAGATGCAAGTAATCGTTTACTCGCACAGCGCGTATTTATCGGATCCGCAGATGCTTGTCAAGAACTTTCTTACGCCAGCTTGGGCAGCCCGTGCGCAAATCGCAGGTTTGCTGCAAAAAAATAGGCTTGACGCTTTGAAGATGCCGGTGCTATTTGTGTGCGAGGCCAGTAACCGCTTACTCAGTCGCCGGCAAAAGATTCGGCGAGAGTGGCCTAGTGCGGAGAGGACGCGAGTGTCGGCTAGTGCGAGCACCATGAATATCCGAGAGATCGCTCGGCGCGCGAAAGTGTCTACCGCGACTGTCTCTCGCACCATCAACCGCATGCCCACCGTGCATCCACATTTGGCCAAGCGAGTCTGGAAAGTTGTGGAAGAGCTCGGCTATTTTCCGAATACGCAGGCGCGCATGCTCGGCTCGGGCCGAAGCCGGATTTTTGGATTGATCGTTTCGGAGATCACTAATCCGTTTTTTCCCGAGATCGTGCACGTATTTGAGGAGATCGCTGTCCAGCACGGCTATGAAATCCTAATGACCTCGACGGTTCACGATCGCGAACGAATGAAAACGGCCATCCGGCGCTTACTCGAGCATCGAGTGGAAGGAGTTGCGGTAATGACCTTCGGGATGGAGGAGGCACTGCTCGAGGATTTGAAGGTTCGCAATGTGCCGCTAGTTTTCGTGGACGCAGTAGGTCCTCCCCGTCCGCGCGTGAGTAACATTCGAATCGACTATCTCCGCGGAATTCGGCAAGCCGTGCAGCACCTTGCGGCCCTGCGTCATGAAAGAATCGCGTTCATTACCGGCCCTCTGACGCTCAAGTCCGCAGTCGCCCGAAAAGACGCGTTCATCGAATCGACGAAAGAAATCGGCATGGCTTTAGATCGACAATTGATTATGGAGGGTGACCACACTCCGAAAGGAGGAGAACAAGCATTCGCCAAATTGTTGGCCCTGCCGTTGCGCCCGACGGCTGTTCTCTGTTCGAACGATATGACCGCCATCGGCGTAATGCACAAAAGTTATGTCGAAAAGATTGCCGTGCCGCGGGATCTCTCCGTCATCGGTTTCGACAACATTCGTTTCAGTGAGTATATCCTCCCACCGCTCAGCACAATTCAGATGTCTCAAGCGGAGCTGGCCCGCCTGGCCTTTCAAGCCCTTCTGAATGACGTAAAACGAGAGACTCCCAATCCGCACGGGACGGAATACATCCTGAAAACCAACTTTGTCCTGCGCGAGTCTACCGCGATGAACGGGCACAAGGCGCTCAGGTCTACGCGAGCGCTTTGAAAGCATCCGATCCCAATAGCTGCTCCCCATCCGAATGCCGCGCTCGTATTTGGGTTCGATCTGCCGAGCTTATCCCCCTCTTATCTTCGTCCGGGTCGCTTGGCCGGTTTGTCCGCCTCCCAATCGACGCTGCCGCCGCGCGCATCAAGACTCTCAGCGCCTCGTTCCCGGTGACTCTCTGGTTCCGCGCTACAATCCCGACCTGCGCGCCCATTCCACACCGTACGCAACGCACGCCCGCTCGAACCGGCGCAACGCCCATAAGGTCAAATTTGTAGGCTTCTGAGGGTTTTCCCGGATTGGCGCCTAGTCAGCTCGTGATACCGTGCGTTCCGTTGCTGCCAAGTTTGCCGACCGCGTCATTGCCCCCCTGGTGCCCGGATCGGCTGCCTTCGGCTCCAACAAGGTAGTCTGCGAAATTATTTCGTGTGTGCGCGGCCCCATAAATTTTGGCCCTATTTTTGTTCCCCTTGTAGGCAAACGTTTACTTCTGGAATGAAGGAGAGTGCTTAATGCCATCGCACAAAATGAGAAGATTGACTGCAGCAATCGGTTTCTCGGTGCTCGTGGCGTGCAGTGTGATTTTGCTCGCCGGGTACTCCTTCCCACCAGGGGGCAGCGGCACACTGACCGCTTCCGGAACTCAGTGGGGTGTGACCTCGCAATATTTGGGTGCGAATGAAGGCAGCTCCCAATTCAACATCAACGACCTCGCGGATCTTGGCATCAACAGCTATCGGATTTACGGCGGCATGTCCCGATGGGAGCCCACGAACGCGGAGTCCACCTACGGCTCCCCTACCATTGCTCAAATCGAAGCCGACCCTACCCTGATTAATTGGGCCTTCTTCGACAATATCTTCACCAACCCGCCGGGAGGCAGCGATTACAGTTGGAGCGCCAGCACCGGCATCCCCCCCGTCAGTGCTGCCACCATCATGTCCGACCTCAACGCCCACAACATCACTCCCATCGTGGTGCTGCGAAACGTCGACAACAACAAAAACCCTGCCTGGGCTCCCAATCCGCCCGTTTCCGCCAACGACTGGAACGTCTGGTTCGAGTTCGTGTTCGCCACCGTTTATTGGTTCAACGTTCGAAATCACTACATCGTAGACAACTGGGAGGTCCACAACGAACCGAACAATTCGGGCCAAGGTTGGGCCGGCACCGAAGCACAGTATATGGATTTCATCAATTACACCGCGCAAGCCATCCACTGGGTCTATAGCCATTACCTGCCCGGACGCACGCCGCACATTTATGCGCCGGTCACTTCCAACTGCTGTGCCTGGGCGCTCTCCGCGATGCAGACCGAGGGCCCAACCGTTTTCGACTCCCTCGATTTTCACGACTATCAAAGCAATCCTTCGGAGATCAGCACGCTTCGCGCAGACATGAACTCCAACGGCTACGCTGGCGCACCGGCATGGATTACCGAAATGGGGTCTTACCACCAGAACGTCTACAACAACGTGAATAGCAGTAATAACTTGATCATTGCTTGGTGGACGCAAGCCTCACAGCCGGGAAATAACTATGTGACGGGAGCGGACCTGTTCTCTCTCTACGATTGGGGCAGCGGATACACTTCCGGCGCGGTCCACGGCAGTTATCCGGCGGCGGAATCCTACCAGCCCGGATACTACGCGATGCGGCTTGCGGCACGCGCGCTTGTCGGCGGCCGGCCTACCTACCAACTCACCGGCAGCATAAGCAACGTCATCTCGCTCGTGACCAAGGACTCCGCGGGGCATTACTACCTGATCGCTTGCAACAGCGGCAGCCCTGGCGTCACCGTAACCGCCGACTTATCAGCTTTAATCACGACCGGAACCGGAACGCAGTGGGAATTCAGCTCGGCCAACAACGACGCCATCGTCGGTAGTCCCACCCTTACCAACGGCCAAGTCACCTTTAGCATTCCGGCCAACGCCACCGAGCTGCTGAAGTTTTAGCCTTTTCGGTCTCGAGCATTGCTCGACATCCGCCTGAAAACGGGAAGGAGAGGATCCGTGAATCGATTTATGGAAGTTCGACGGAACGCAACGCGGCTGACCTTGCAGCTGGGAGTGCTGGCGCTTTGTCCGCACCAGGCATCGAGCCATCGAGCACCACGTACTACGTCTCGTGTAGGGGAAATGATGCGAACAATGGCACAAGCACCTCGACGCCGTGGGCGACGCTGTCGAAGGCCAGCAACCAAGCGTATCTCCCCGGCGATCAAGTTCTGCTCCAAGACGGATGCGTTTGGATCGGTACCTTCCAACGCACCACCTCCGGCTCCTTATAATAGGTAGTCCCATTTCGATTTCAAACTACGGCACCGGGGCCTTGCCTCGGATTGTTGGTAACAACACGCCCGCCGTTTATGTGCTGAATGTCAGGTATTGGACGGTGCAAAACCTGGACCTCAGCCAAAAAGGTCAAACTCCGCAAGCGCTGGGTTCGGGCAACCAGCATGGTATGGTAAGGACGCTGATCAGCATGCTGATACTTATATGTGGGCCGTCCTGGAGATTCGCGCGTACTCCTCCGTCTCATCCGTGTCCACCTGCACCACCGCCTGCACCGTAAACAACATTACCGTGCAGCGCCCACCCTCGACGGCCACCGACCTTGACAAGTGTTAAGTTACAGGCTACACTCGGCTCTGCGTGAAAATACGGAACATCGTCCATAAGGGTCTGAAACGGCTCTACGCGGAGGACAACGCCAAAGGCGTACCGCCCGACACTGTGGACAAGCTCCGCAAGATGCTCGCTTTCCTTGACGACATGGCGAGGCCAGAGGAGCTGCGTGCACTTCCGTCGTGGAAAGCCCATACATTGACGGGGGACCGCAAAGGCACCTGGAGTCTCGCCGTCACGCGCAACCGGCGCTTGACGTTTCGCATCGATACCGCAGAGCAGGAAATCTGTGATTTGAATTTGGAAGATTATCACTAGGACGGAAGGAGTAGACACTATGCCCATGAAGAATCCGCCTCATCCCGGCAATTTTATCCGCACGGAGATCATCGAGCCTGCTGGCCTTTCGGTGACCGCTGCGGCGGCCGCTCTTCAGGTTTCCCGGCCCGCACTATCCAGCCTGCTTAACACCAAGGCCGATCTTTCGGGAGACATGGCGCTTCGCATCGAAAAGGCGTTTGGCGTGAAAATGGACACGCTCATGCGCATGCAGGCTTCTTACGACATTGCCCAGACTCGAAAGCGCGAGAAGCAGATTCACGTCAAGCGCGTTAGTCAGCTTGTCCACGCTTGACTCAACAACCGAGTCGCTTCCGGACTTCCCGTAGCTTGTTGGTGGTGAACCGGCTGACAAGCCTAGCCTGTGGCTACCGAAAACCCCATCCGATCTGAAAACACAGAGGTTCTGCTCATTCGTGAGATCCATAGAAAGGGATTCTGCTTTGTCTTACTGCGATTACAAGCTAAAACTGAAACTTCAAACCAAGTAAAACGCGCCGCGGTAGATTGGCCTGAGTGGTGAAAACACCGAAATTTGTCGGGCTGTTCAAGCTCAATGAGGGCGCCGCGTAGTTGACGAGATTAAATACGTTCAGCATCTCGGCGGAAAAGACCAGGTGGTAGCGCTCAGTGACGGCAAAATCTTTTCCGAGCGAGAAATCAAAGTTCCAGGTCACCGGCGTGCGCAATTGATCATACGGAATACGACCCTCGACATTCAGCACAGGACGCGAGCAAGACTGGTACACAGCCACTGGGTTAGCAAACAAGTTCAAGGCGCTGCCCCCACTGGAGGCGTTGCCGGAGGTAGCGATGTTGTTCGAGCCAGCCACGCCGTAGTGTTGGCCGTACAGGCTGCCAAGTGGTTGTGAGCAGATGGCGGCTGTGCCCTTGCTTTCGTAATCGCCGTAGTCGCCGTTCGCGGAGATATAAAGCGGTGTGCCAGTTGAAAACGTATAAATACCGGAAGTGTACCAGCCGCCGATGACGCGATCGAGCAGAGAACTCTGCACGTTGAATCTGCGTCCTTTGCCGACCGGCAGCTCATCATAAAACCATGCGGTAATAACGTGGCGGCGGTCAAAGCTCTCCGAAGCCCTGTCCAGATTGATGTTGTAAGGGCTGTTCGATGTGCTGCCACTTTGCTGATCGACGCCCTGATTTCCGATCGCGTGACTCCAGGTCCAGTTTCCCTGGAATTGCAATCCACTTCCAAAGCTCTTTTTTAGGCTGGCGAAACCCGCGTTGTAATTGGAATACCCGCCGTCGGTGATGGCGAAGGATTGGAACGACTGCATATTGTCAACCGGAACTGGGGCAACGCGATTGAATTCGTTGAGCGAAAAAAAGTTCAGAGAGCCGTTAATGAGATCGGTCGGGTCCTGCTTTGCGACCATTGCACTGCAGTTCGCAAAGCCCAGTCCAGTGCATTTCGCTAGGCCAATTTGGTTATCGAAAAATGGCTCGTCGGGTATTGCCGCACCGATCCGCAGCGCTTGTGCCACCCCGTCGAAAGCCTGGGCGTAGGTTTGCCCGCTTGCTTTGTCTTTCATCAGGTAGTCGGCGGCATTCAACGAGTACTCATTGAATAAATTCCGGCTTACGCGACCGATATACCCCACTTCTAAAATCATCTTCCAGGGCAACTCTCGCTGCGCGGTGAAATCAATACTATGGTCGTGTCCGGGCACGGTGTAAGGGTCGAGGCCACTCATCATGAAGAGGCCAAATGGCTGTGTCGAGCTCCCACTGGGAACGTAAGGGATCGGTGCCGCGAATGGCGCCGGCACTGGCACACTGTTGCCGTCCACGCCGATGCGGAAGGCGTTGCCGGGATCCGTCCTGCCATTCGTGCAAACTGGTGACCCGCCTGAGAGCACGGGGCCACCGCAAGCATCCACGTCCAGCAGCCCACCGGTGGTGAGCACGAGAGACACTTCGTTGATGTCATCAAAGCGCTCATACACGATGGAGTAGCCGCCGCGGACTACAGTCTTTTTATCGACTTGCCATGCGGCAGAGATGCGCGGCCCAAACTCGTGCCAGTCCGTAACCCTCACTTGATTCGTAAAAGGCGCCGCAACAGAGCCAACCGGAGATACGCCGAACAGAGGATTGAATGCCTGGCCGGGAAGCACTCCGCTATTTAAGGACGCCCCCCGCTGCTCGAAGTAACCCTGGTAGTCCACGGGCTGATTATTGCTGGCGTACACCAGCAGATCATATTTTCCAGTGGATTCGTGAGGCGTCGGCTGCACCTGCCAATCCAGCCCCAAAGTCAACGTAACGTTACGACGGAGTTGCCATATGTCCTGAAAGTAGCCGTTGGCGGCCGGAATCAGCGTATGCGAGAACATTGGCGTGCCGAGCGGATTCGGCTGGAAACTGCCGTTGCGCGTCAACACTTGCGAACTGCGATCCACCAGGCCGAGAAGAGTGGCGTAGAGTTCGTTGTACCGCAGGACGTTTGCCGAAGTGAGACAGTTTGTCGTGACACCGCTGCCACAAAGCGCCAGCCGGTCAGCACTTGGAATGGAAACAAATTGTCCGCTGCCATTCCCCTGGGCCTCGATGTAATCGATTGGTCCGGCGGTCAGGCCGCCTGCAAAATTGTCTGTTTTTTCAAAGAAGTTGTGCGAGATGTACCCGGAGCCCCCAAATTGAAATAGGTGCGTGCCCTTTGACCAACTGAAGTCCTGTGCCAAATACCACTTGTGCCCATCGAACACCCGGGCGCGTGCCGATTGCGTGTTATTCACAATCGGATCGGCGATTAATTTGCTAGTGCTATTGCTCGTGCCCACACCTTCACCGGCCAGCGAAAGAGTTTCCTGCAATCCGGACACGAGCGGAGTAGGGCTTAACCGGTCCCACCCCCACCAGTCGCGTAAAAAAGATCCATGAGTCACCGAGGTCAGATTTGACGTCAGTTGCCCTTGGACCTGGAAAGTTCCGAACCATGCTTTGATAGGATCCCCGGAAACAGCTGTCGGCGCTCCTGTGTTTACGATGTCGAACTGCTCCGTACCGGTGCGGGTTGTGTTCGCAAAGTGATAGGTGACGAACGAGTTCCAGTTCCGGTTGATCTTGTAATCCGCGCGCACAACACCGATGTCCTGCAAGACCGGAGTGGGCGCATTGAAGGTGAAACCCGTGGTGTTAAGTCCATCGCCCAAGGCTGAGTTGTTGCCCGTAGCAGGATAAAGCGCCATCTGGGCTGCAATCGCGGGGCTCATCCCAATGTTTCGCGGGTCGCAAGAGACTCCGCCGCAAGCCGTGGTGATGTTCCCCGGCTGAAAGGAGAATTGATCCACAGCACCGGAAGCGTCACGGAATTGCAAGATGCCACTTCGCAGAGTGGCCGTCGGTATTACGGTATTGAAGGTAGAGTCGTCATAGAAACGGCGGCCTTCATAATTCCCGAACAAAAAGAACTTGTTTTTCCAGATCGGGCCACCCAGGGTTGCGCCAAAGCGGTTGTCCACACCGTGCGGCTTATGAATGCGGAGCCGATTGTTGGTCCAGGTATTCGCGTTCAGCCCATCGTCGTTATGAAACTCATATGCCGAACCGTGAAGCGTATTTGTGCCCGCCTTTGTCAGAACGGCCACCTGTCCCCCGGATGACCGCGCAAAAGTCGAGTTGGGGTTGGTAGTCGCTACTTGAAATTCCTCTGTGCTTTCAATCGGAATCGGAACCACTGGCGAGGGTGTTGGTTCTCCGGGTGGAGCTGCGTAGCCGTTGTTTCCTTCCAAGTCGCTCGTTACATCCCCTCCGTCAAGCGTGAAGGTAATCTGCTCATCGCGCGCACCCGCGATTTGACCGCTGGGCGAAACCGCCGGCTGGTAAAACATCAGTGCGCTTGCACTGCGTGTAAACACCGGCAGCGATTCCAACGCCGCGCCGCCCAATACCTCTCCTACGGTCGCAGTGGTTGTTTGCAGTTCCACGGCCGCCGAAGCCTCTGAAACAGTAATGGTTTGTGTATTCGTGCCTATCTGCAAAGTCATGTTGACTGTCGAGCTCTTCAAAACCTCCACCTTCAACACTTGGACTACCGTCGTCGCAAAACCCTGCGCAGCGAAGGTCAGCGTATAATTTGCAGGATTCACCGAGGGAAAGACGTAGCGTCCATCTGCATCCGTGTGTGCGGTTTGTGTCGCGCCGGTACCCTGTTGCTGCAAGGTCACTGTTGCACCGACGATAGCGGCGCCAGACGGATCCGTGACCACGCCTGTGACCAGGCCAGAAGATCCGGATTGACCGAACAAACTCGCAGCTGCAAACACGACCAGACAAAAGAGGATACCAGCAACGCTGCGGATCGAGTGCTTTCCCGGCATGCGCACCTCCGTGGTTAAGCCCCCGACAATCTGACAATCGGCGTGGACTATAGTGAGGCAAGTTAGCAGTGTCAAGCAGAAAATGTCCGCAACTGATATGCAAGTCGGATATTCATAATATGGCAGGTTGTGAAACGCCTCTAAGCTCATCGCCAAGGTTCGGAGCAGGGACGATCCAAGTGATTAGCCGTCCGTTCGAAATTGCTGGCCAAGTCCAAGCACGCGAAGGCAGAGACTCCCTCAATCTTCGCCAGACAAATGCACCAGAGGCCGGACAAACCCAGGTCAAGCACAATGCACAACTGCGATTTGCTGCAGACGGCTTCAGTTCGGACTTGCCTGCGAGCCGGAGTCGATCTCCGGTAATCCTGAAGCTTTGAGCTGATTGTTGAATGCGGGTAAATCCGTTCCGAGAATCCTTTTAAGGGTCAACAGAGCGTCGTCGAGTTCCGCCGAAAGTTCTGCGAATACGTCGACTTCCTGCTGCGTAGGCCGGTAATCCCCCTGGACAGAGCTGGCCAGGGCCGCAAGGCGGTTATTCAGCTTCAGAGGATAAATCAGCGTCTGATCGTCGAATCCGGTGAATCGCGGCTCATACACTTTGGAAACCACTCCATTTAGCGCGTCGTTCAATGTTTGTTCCGCGTCCATCAGTCCGCGATTTGCCCCGGCTTTCTCCGCCACAGCTTTTAGTTGCCGCTGCAGATGATGAATTCGATTGACCGCATCATCTGCGTCTGAAAGCTTGTCGCGCAGAGCGAGAAGCAGTTCAATCTGTTTTCCGTAGTCCTCATCGGAGGCGACGATTCCAGGGTCCTTTCTAATGGTGAAGTCCTCGGTCATGGATTGCGTCCCAGCCGTCAACTTCACCCGATATCGCCCAGGAATCACTCGCGGTCCACGCAGACTGCCCCCTAGAAAAAACGCGCCGCCTTCGATCCCACGAGCATCGGGGTAACGCATGTCCCATAGGAAGCGGTTCATGCCAGCTTGCGCGGTCACGGATGAGCCGGCGCCGCCTGACAATCGTCCGCCACGAGTTGCAACAGTAGGCTGCATTTGAGTTGCGCTGCTAAACGCTTTGATGGTTTTCCCTGCAGCATCCTGAAATTCGATGATGACGGGTTGAGCTGGTGCATGGCCGAGCCAATAGTCCACAATCACACTCGTGAGGGGACTACGCGCTTCCCCGAATCCGCGTCCGCTTCTGCCGCGATACGCATCCCGAGGCTTATACAGTCGCACTTCGGAGGCGGGGTTTGCTGCGACACCCCGTTCCAGTGAAGCCGTGTCGTCCAAAATCCAAAATGCCCTTCCCTGTGTTGAGGCTACGAGGTCACTGTCGTGAATCGTCAGATCGGTTATCGGCACCACGGGCAAATTCAATTGCAGACTCTGCCAGTGATTACCGTCATCGAACGAAACATAGACACCCGTCTCTGTCCCTGCGAACAACAGGCTTTTCTGTACCGGGTCCTGCCGGACCGTGCGCACGAAGGTATCGTCCGGGATCCCTGCAACGGTGAGCGTCCAGGTTTTGCCGTAATCATGCGTGCGATAAATGTAGGGTCGAAAATCGTCCATTTGATAGCGGTTTACCGCGGCGTAGGCCGTGGCTGCATCGTGAGGCGAGGCTTCGATCACGTTTATTCGCGTCCAAGGCTGAATTTGCGGCGGCGTCACATCGGTCCAGGACTTTCCGCCATCGCGCGTTATGTGGATCAGGCCGTCATCCGAACCTGCCCAGATCCCGTTTTTGTCGAGCGGTGAAGGGGCAATCGTGAATACCGTGCAGTAGATGTCCTCGAGCCTTCCTCCGTTCTCCTTCTGTTTATCATTCCTGGTCAAATCCGGGCTAATGGCTTGCCAGCTCTGCCCTTGATTGACAGATTTGAACACAACGTTTCCCCCGACGTAGATCGCCGCGGGGTCCGCAGGCGAGATAGCAATGGGAAATGTCCACTGGAAGCGATATTTCAATTCAGCACCGGTACGCCCGCCCGGCAGATCCGGCCACACGGTAATGTTGCGCACGCTTGACGTCGCTCGGTCAAAGCGCGTTAGCAGTCCCCAAAAGGCCCCGGCATAAACGATGGCTGCATCTACTGGGTCGGGCACGACGTATCCGCTCTCGCCGCCTGCTACTTCGGCGAAATTGGAACCGCCGCTGCGCGCGCCCTGGGGCTGGCTGGAGATTGTCACAGTGGTGTTGTCCTGCTGTGCGCCGTAGACGTGATAGGGAAAGTCGTTGTCGGTTCGCACGGTATAAAATTGCGCGGTTGCCTGATTGCTCTCCGGGCTCCAACTCCTGCCTCCGTCGAAAGTCACGGTTGCCCCGCCGTCATTGCCGTTGATCATGCGCTGGTTGTCGTGTGGGTCGATCCACAAGTCGTGATAGTCACCGTGCGGCGTTTGAATTCTTGTCCAAGTCTTTCCGCCGTCCAGGGACTTGTAAAAATCCTTAGAGGAAAAAGTGTATACGGTGTCCGGCTGCAGTGGGTCCGCGAAAATGTGACCGTAATAATACTGGCGAGCATGCATTTCGAAGCTCCCGTCGATCAGCTTCCACGTTTTTCCGGCATCGTCGGAGCGATAGATCCCTCCGTCATTACCCCCGATCGTGGCGTAAATGCGATCTGGGTCGGCTGGCGATACGGAAATCCCAATCTTCCCCATTTCGTTTTGTGGCAGCCCCCCCTGCAACCGGATCCAGGTGTCCCCGCCGTCTCTGGTTTTGTAAATGGCGCTCCCTGGACCAAATTCATAAATGTCCCAGGGACGCCGCAACACCTGCCATGTGGTGGCGTACATCACGCGTGTATCTCGCGGATCGACGGTCAAATCAGCTGCGCCAGTCTTGTCGTTGACATACAGGATTTTCTTCCAAGTCTTGCCTCCGTCTGAGGTACGGAACACGCCCCGCTCTTCGTTGGGACCATAGGGATGTCCGATCGCAGCCACATAGACCAAGTCCGCATTGTGGGGATCCACCCACACTCTCCCGATTTGACTGGTGTCGCGCAGTCCAAGATTTTTCCACGTCCGCCCTGCATCGACAGATTTATGCACGCCATCCCCATGAGAGATATTCGAGCGCAAGCAGGCTTCACCCATCCCCACGTAAACAACATTCGGATCGGATTCCGCCACGGCAATCGCTCCCACGGAGCCAGTCTTAAAAAAACCATCGGAGACCGGCACCCAAGTGATCCCTGCATTGACGGTCTTCCAAACGCCGCCTCCAGTCGCACCCATGTAATACGTCCACCGGTCATGGACCAGACCAGCCACGGCCGTTACGCGCCCGCCGCGGTCCGGCCCTATGGAGCGCCATTGAAGCTCCTGGAACAACGCAGGATCAACTTGTGCATGGGCAATCGGCAGCGCTGGCAATAGCACAGTGCAAAGGAAAAGCGTCAATCGAAACATCCGTCGCAGATTCATGGCGCACCTCTTACGAAGTGATTCGGAATATCGTTTGTATACGGAAAACATAACGGTGGGCATTTAGGAGCCGTTAACGAACGCGGATTATAACAGCCTGAGTGTTTCCCGCAAGATGGCGCGCATCAAAGGTTCGTGTAGCTGCAGCGTTTGAGGCGAAAGCGCGCCAGCCCCGGCGCTAAACGGGAAGTAATTCGAGAGCTTTATCAGATCCGGCGGCCACTTTCAATCCAAGGGATCAGGCGAATTCATCGTCGCCACTAGCTAACCTCAGTACCTTGCGCCGCGACTGAATGATGTGTTCGTACATCAATCGGCGTGCCCGTTCATCGTCTTGTTGACGAATTGCCCGGATGATCTCCGAGTGCTCCTGCACTGGCGCTTCGCCGTAATACCCAATGTGGATCGCAGCATGCATGATGCGTTCCATGTGGCAGCGCATATCGGAAACGGCGCGCACCAACATGGGGTTTCGCGTCAACCTGGCGATCCCGATGTGCAGAGCCGTGTCTGCCTTGATGAACTTCTCGTAACTCACGCGATCATTCGTTTCGTATTCCGTCTGAGCAAGACGGGTCAGTTCTTCCAGGAGTTTCGAATCATTGCCCTTATGGGCTGCCAATTCGGCGCAGGCCCCTTCGACAGCAGCGCGAAATTCGTAGATTTGGTTAAGCCATTCGAGTGTAATGGAGCTCACGAAGTAGCCGCGGTTCGGAACGACGCGCAGAAGGTTTTCCTGCTGAAGGCGAAGTGCAGCTTCACGCACTGGCGTGCGACTGCCCTTATAGCGCCGGGATAATTCCTTTTCGCCCAGGGCTTCGTCCGCTTTGTGGAATCCGCGGACGATGTCGTTCTTAAACGCCTGGTAAACTCGCTCGCTAAGCGTACTGCGGCCGTTTTTCGCGGAAGCCGCGTGTTCGCCTGGTGAGGAAAACAATTCTTGCCCCAACCGCGACTCTGACGACCAGCGGGACTTTCCCAAGCGGACATGCCTTCCTCGAATTTGCCTATTGGTCGCCACGCAACACCCTTCAAATCGACGTGCCGCACTTTACGCGATGAAGTGTAACAGCAACCGACAGGCGCGTCGAGCGTCATCGCGTTCCCGAAGGTCCATTGATCTGAGTTCTAACGAACGGTGAAATACGCGACGGGTTCGTTAGGCAGGGCGCAGTCTGAAATACACTCGGTATACGATTAACATTTAACTCTGGCTGTGATAATCTCCGCGCCGCGCGGCATGCGCATAACGGGTTCCTAGTCTCCTGAAGAGGGCCTGAGGAACATTGGTGTGGAAGAAGTGAGGGCATGCTTTCAGACGCCGAAATACGGGGAATACGGGCTAAGTTCCGTATCTTTATAAAAAAGGTTTATCTGAACTCGTGCTCTCAGGGTGCCCTTTCCGACTCTGTGGAGGCAAGCTTCCAAGAACACTTGCAGAGCTGGCACGAAGGGGGTTCACCCTGGGACCTGTGGGTACAAAAGTATGAGCAGATGCGCGCACAGTTTGCGAGCTTCATCGGCGCCAGCCCGGATGAGGTGGCGGTTGTGGCAAGCGCATCCGCTGGTATCAACGCGATTGCCAGCGCGCTAGATTTCGGCAAGAGACGGAAAGTTGTTCTCGGTGAGTTTGAGTTCCCCACGATCGGACATATCTGGCTTGCGCAGCAACCATGCGGTGCGAGGCCTGAATTCCTGACTGCGCAGGGCGACGATCTTCCAGTAGAGCTGTACGCGAAAGCAGTAGATGAAGATACCTCCATTGTGCCGGTGACCCACGTTTGTTTCAAAAACGGCTTCCGCTCGAGCGTGCGAGAAATTTGCCGGATTGCGCACGCGAAAGGCGCACTTGTCCTGGTGGACGATTATCAGGACTGCGGAACACGGCCAGTGAATGTCAAAGAACTCGATGTAGATTTCTACGTGACCGGCACACTGAAGTACCTGCTGGGGCCTTCCGGCGTCGCATTTCTCTACGTGCGCAAAGAACTGATCCCTTTGCTCGAGCCGAAAATTTCCGGTTGGTTCGCGCAGCGCAATCCGTTCGCCTTCGATGTGCGTCACTTGGATCTCGCACCGAGTGCACGCCGGTTTGAATCAGGGACGCCACCGATTCCGAATATCTACGCAGCTAGCGCGGGGATAGAGCTGCTCCGCGAAGTGGGCCTGGAAAATATTGCCGTCCAAATTCGCAAACTTGCCCAGCTTCTGATCAAAGGCGCCCGCGACTTGGGGATACGGATTAAGACGCCATCGGACAGCATGGGTCCGCTCGTGGTTCTGCAATCCGGCAACGTGGAGGCCATTATTAGGCGCCTGGCTGCCGAAAATGTCATCTGCTCCGGGCGCCACGACGGCTTGCGGATTTCGTTTCATGTGCACAACACGCGGAACGACGTGGAGACTGTTTTGGAACTGCTCAAGAAGAATCGCAAGCTCATGGAACCAGGTACCAACGCTGCGTAGCTGCCATTATGAGCGGCTAACTTTGGTGGAGTATGGAAAAGAAAGCTGGTCGCCGCTGAGATTGTGAATTCCCTCGCCTTCGCCAGGTGGCCAAGGGCAAAAAACCGAGAGATTGGAGTGAGGACCGCCGAGAGAGATTGACTGGGGAGACGAAAATGAAACAACTCAAAAAGTGCATCCTGATGATCGGCCTGATCTTTGTCTCGGTTTGTACCGCCTCAGGGCAGACCACACAGGGAGAAATCGCAGGGACGGTGCGCGACCCTCAAGGTTCGTCCGTACCGGGCGTCTCCGTTTCGGTGACGAACACGGGCACCGGCCTGACACGTACAAGTACAACCGCGGACAACGGCAGCTTTCGCTTTCCGGCGTTGCCGACGGGCCTCTACGAACTCACCGCTGAAAAGGCGGGATTCGCAAAGCTCCTCGTCAAAGACATTAAGGTTTCCGTGGATGAGACGCGAACGGTGGACGTGAACATGTCGATTGCCTCTCAGTCCTCGACGGTTACAGTGGAAGGCGCCGCTTTGCTTGTCAATACTGAGTCACAGCATCTCGGCGACGTCATAAATGAAATGCAGGTGGCTGCGTTGCCACTCAATGGCCGAAACTTTGCGCAGTTGGCCTTGCTCAACGCTGGCGTAGCCGCATTTGGTGGTGGCGGAGGGCAGCAGGGTGGCGAAGGCGGTATCTCCGGATATTCGTCGAACGGGCAACGCTCGAGCTCCAACAACTTCATGGTTGACGGGGTCGACAATAATAACTATCAGGGAGGTT
>QHYJ01000059.1:27098-34660 GCA_003223255.1 Acidobacteriota bacterium
CAGACCAACAACTACTCGGCCGAATACGGACGTAACAGCGGCTCGGTGGTAAATCTAGTCACGAAATCGGGGACCAATCAATTCCACGGTTCGCTCTACGAATTTCTCCGTAATGATGCGTTTGACGCGCGAAACTTCTTTGCTAACCCCAACGCGTCTAGTCCAGAGCTGCGGCTTAGTCAATTTGGCGGTGCGCTCGGCGGGCCGATTCTCAAGGATCGTACTTTTTTCTTTGGCAACTACGAAGGCTTTCGCCAAATAGCTGGCATTACCCGGCTCACCATTGTGCCTACGGACGCTCAGAAGCAAGGTATCTTCACCGATGCCACAGGGAATAGCGTTCAACTCCCGCTCGATCCGGTCGCTGCTCAGCTGTTCAAGTTGTACCCCGACCCTAACACGACACAGGCAGGAGGAAATTTCATCTCCTCACCCAGACTTACGGACTCGACTGACCAATATCTCCTCAAGATTGATCATCGCACGGCGCACAACGACACCATCACGGGTCGATACAGCTTCACACGGTATAATATTTCCAATCCTTTCACTCCGGGGCAGGAAACCACGGCTATCCCTGGCTACGGCGGGTTCGATACGGGCGGCACCCATCTCTTCTCGGCTGGCTATACGCGAATTCTGAGCGCGTCATCCCTGAACGAGTTCCGCCTCGGCTTCACACGCAATACGGACAGCCAATACAACGAAAAAGGCCCTCAAGCCGCCACTTATGGCTTCAACACCGGGTGGCCGGCAAACTCACCTCTGAATCTGGGCAATATTCCCAACCTGACGATGGCTGGCGGACTTGTGTCGGGCGGAGGGGCTTTTTCGAATCTCGGGTCCAACAACAACAATCCGACAGCTTCGGCGCAAAACACTATTCAAGTGATTGATCACTTCTCCCGGACGACAGCCCGGCACGAATGGAAATTTGGAACCGACATCCGCAACGTCCGTGACAACATCCTTTATGACCTCGACTTTATCGGGCAAATCACCTTTACCGGGACGCTGAATCCCCAGGGCATCGTCAATCCGTTCGCGGATTTCGCGGAAGGCCTTCCCAGCAGCTCGCTTCACTTCGTTGGCAACGGTGCTCGCAGTTACCGAATCACGAGCTACGATTTCTTTGCGCAGGACACCTTCAAGCTCCGCTCAAACCTTACGCTCAATTACGGCTTGCGCTATGAATACAATACGGTCATTCACGACGCCACCGGGCGCGCTACCACCTTCCGACCGAACCGTTTTTCCCAATTTCTCTCACCCACCGCGGATCAAACAGATCTTTCCGTACTCGAAGCATCGGGGATGGTTACCGAAAATCAAGGCGGGCTATACAATCCGGACTACAAGAATTTCGCGCCGCGCGCCGGGATTGCCTGGATTCCCGGACAGAAACATTTGACCGTTCTGCGTGCAGGGTACGGCATCTTTTACGACACAGTCCTCGGTCAGATTCCAGGTAACGTACTCCTGAATCCGCCTTATATGCCGGACTATTTCGATCTGCCTCCCACGCTGGGTTGGCCGAATTCTTTCGCACCTTCGGGCTTCCCAGTGATCACTATAACGCCAGCACATTTCGAGACGCCCTATTCGCAGTCCTGGAATGTCGACCTGCAGCGCCAACTGCCAGGGGACATGCTCTTTGAAATTGGATATGTGGGTTCAACGGGGACGCACCTGCCTAGGTTCCGCCAAATCGACCAAGCATACATTACGCAAGCTCAGATCAACGCGCTGACACCAGATGTCGTTACGCGCATGGAGCTAATGGGCATTCCCGCACCAGCGGCGCAATTCCTCGCTTCTCTAGGACCCGGAGCCATCCCGAGCATCGCGCGAGTGCCTTATTTCGGCTACGCACAAATCTTTCAGGCAGAAAACTCGGTTAGTTCCGCCTACAACGGGCTTCAGACGAAGCTCGACAAGCGCGCGGGACACGGCTTGAGCTTTGGTCTGGCTTATACTTTGTCGAAATCGATCGATGGCGCTTCGGTCTTCTACGGTTCTGGAGCTAACGGCACGACGATTTTTCCGCAAGACAACTACGACACCCGGGCAGAACGCGGGCTCTCCGATTTCGACATTCGGCATCGCTTCGTGGCTAATTACGTCTACCAGATACCCTCTCTTCGGCATCTCGTGTCCGCGATGCCACGCTTGCTCGCCGGTGGCTGGCAGACCACCGGAATCGTGACCCTGCAAACCGGTCAGCCGCTTTCTGTATTGACAGGCGCTAATCAAAGCAGCGCGGGACTTGGGACCGATCGCCCGGACCTCATTGGGAACCCAAACGCCGGCCCTCGGACGGTCGCGGAGTGGTTTAACACTGCGGCGTTTACTCTCAACCAGCCGCTCGCGTTTGGCGACGCGGGTCGAAACATCGTAAAAGGCCCGCCTTTCAAGAATTTTGACTTTGCCATGATGAAGGGCACACGGGTGGCGGAAACTGCCAATATCGAATTTCGCGCAGAGTTCTTTAATATTTTCAATCATCCAAATTTTGCGCTGCCGGGCAACATTTTGACCGCGCCAAATTTTGGTGCGATTTTCCAGACCCCCGACGTTGCCCAGAACAATGTCGGTCTGGGCTCGGGCGGGCCCAGGCTAATCCAGTTCGGGCTGAAGCTTAGCTTCTAGGAACCAGGAATGGGCAGACGGATGCGGCTCTCGCCATTCGCAACAGCGCTCCTGCTTGTCTGCGTGCTGGCACCATGTGCTAGGCCGCACGTGCGAAAATTGGCGCCGGATCTTTACGCTTACATCAGCGAAAACGATCGCAGCGCCAATTCCACATTTCTAGTTGGGCAGCATGGCATCCTGGTCGTTGACACTGGTTTAGACAAGGCGGAAGGTCAGAAGCTGCTTGCGGAAATCCGTGTGAGCTCCGCACTGCCAGTTCAATTTATCATCAACACGCACTACCATCCCGACCATCAGGGTGGAAACGGCGTTGTGGGGCCGGAAGCCATAGTCATCAGCTCGGCCTTCACGAGAGAGAGAACCCTTCAATTGATTTCGAAAACGCAACGCACCGAAGCCCAATCGGCCGTTGACGACGCCTCGCAGCCGGCATTCCGGCCTGCGACGGAGGCTCTGGACCATAAGCTCACCGTCTTCCTCGATGACATTCCGGTCGAGGTCGTGATGGTGGGACCAGCTCACACCATGGGCGACGTTTACGTTTATTTTCCAAAACAGAAGACACTGGCCACTGGTGATCTATACCTGACTAGTAGCTCGCCAGCAATGGACCAGGGAAGCGTCTCCAATTGGATTCAGGCTCTGAATTCGATGCTGCGTCTGCCGGTAGATTATTTTGTGCCGGGACATTTTGACGTTGGGACGCCGGCCACTCTGACCCGCTTTCGTGACTATCTAGCGGAGCTTTATGCGCAAGTTGAAAAATTACGGCGTTCCGGAGTTTCCGCCGCGGATGTTCGTACACGCATCAACATGAAGAAATATGTCGATTTCCGTCAGTATCCGCAATTCCATGCAACCTTTGCGGACAATGCCGAGACAATTTATCAGCAACTATCCGGTTCGCATGGAGACGGGCGCGTCCATTAGGAATTCACATCTCGATTGACGGTTGGAGGAAACATGTCGGCTCGCCAAGCTAAGCGAACGGAACCCATCCTCGTGGCTGCCTTACTGGTGGTTTTGGGATTCGCGCAAGGCGCTTTTGCCCAATCCCTCCCAAGCAACCTGTACGACGGCATGAAATGGCGCTTAGTAGGTCCGTTCCGTGGGGGCAGAGCGGAAGCTGTGGCCGGAATTCCGGGGAATCCAAATGTCTACTACTTCGGAGCGGTAGCGGGCGGTGTGTTCAAGACTTCCGATGGTGGTGCCTCATGGACTCCCCTGTTTGACCACGAGCACGTTTCCTCTATAGGAGCGATCGCGCTAGCTCCTTCAAACGCCAACATTATTTACGTAGGCACGGGAGAGCAATGCCTGAGGAACGACATTTCTTTCGGTGATGGAGTCTATAAGTCGCTCGATGGCGGAAAAACCTGGGCTAACATCGGATTGCGGGATACCCAGCATATCGCTTCCCTCCTTATTGACCCGACTAACCCCGAGCATGTTTTCGTTGCGGCCATAGGACACGCTTTTGGCTCCAACGAAGAGCGCGGTGTGTTCCGGTCCATGGATGGAGGTAAGACCTGGCAGAAAATTCTTTATGTGGATGACAAGACGGGCGCCACGGATCTCGTCTTTGACCCCGATAACCCGAACATTCTGTTTGCGGCAATGTATGAAGTCCGGCGCTCCGCGTGGAGCATGACCAGCGGCGGACCCGGCAGCGGACTTTACAAATCCGTGGATGGGGGGACGACTTGGAAGCGCCTCGAAGGCCATGGTCTTCCGCCAGGAATCTTGGGCCGCATAGGAGTTTCTGTCTCAAAAGCGAATTCCAATCGTGTCTACGCGATGATCGAAGCGAAGGAAAACGCGCTGTATCGCTCCGACGACGGGGGCGCGAACTGGCAGATGATGAACAACGATCCCTTGTGGGTGCGACCCTGGTACCAGAATCACGTCTATGCAGATCCGCAGGACGAGAATACCGTCTATCTGCTCGATCTCGGCCTTTTTCGTTCCACGGATGGCGGACGAATCTTCGACTCGCTGCCCGTCCCCCACGGAGATAACCACGCTCTGTGGATTGACCCCGCCAATCCCAAACGCATGATTGAGGCGGATGATGGCGGCGTGACGATTACTGTTGATGGCGGCGCGACTTGGACACCACAAGACAACCAGCCGACTGCGCAGTTCTACCACGTTGCCACAGACCAGGAATTCGACTATCGCCTTTATGGCTCACAGCAGGACAGCTCAACCGTAGCGATTCGCAGCCGCACAGACCATGGCGTAATCGATATAGGGGATTGGAGTCCCGTTGGAGGCGGCGAATCGGGGTATAACTTGCCCGACCCTCGCGATTCACAGATTGTCTACGGTGGGGATCATGCTGGCCATTTTACTCGATATGACGGCCACACGGGCCAGGTCATGAATATCGCTCCTTGGCTCGGCGGACGAGCGCATCCCGCTGCGAATCTCCGGCACCGCTTCCAATGGACCGCCCCCATGGCCCTATCCCCTCACGATCCGAATGTTCTCTATTTGGGCGGCGAAGTGCTATTCAAGACTTCGGATGGGGGCAGGAACTGGACAATCATTAGCCCGGATTTAACCCGAAACGACAAGTCCAAGCAGCAATCCACTCCAGGACCTTTGACTCCCGACAACTCCAGTGCGGAGTACTACGACACGATTTTTGCTGTCGCGGAATCTCCACTTCAAAAGGACCTCCTGTGGGTGGGAACCGATGATGGCCTGATTCACCTTTCAAAGGATGGTGGAAAAAACTGGACCAACATCACTCCAAAGCAGCTGCCCGAGTGGTCTCGCATCAATCTGATCGAGCCTTCCCCGTTTGATGCGAACACCGCCTATGCTGCAGCCGACCTGCATTTCTCCGACGATTTTCATCCCATGATTTTCAAAACCGCGGATTTGGGCAAAACTTGGACGGAGATCACGAACGGCATTCCAAAGGATGCCTACGTTCACTCCATACACGCTGATCCCCAACGGAAAGGTTTGCTTTATGCTGGAACCGAACTTGGTATCTACGTTTCCTTTGATGACGCCGCCGATTGGCAATCGCTCCAACTTAACCTGCCCATCACTCCGGTGTATGACACCGCCATAAGCGGCAATGATCTAATCGCTGCGACCCATGGGCGGGCCTTCTGGGTGCTGGACAACATTACCCCCATCCTTCAGGCAAACTCGCAGATTGCCTCTCAGCCTGCTCATCTGTTTACACCCGCAATCGCGTACCGCGTGCACACGCAGGGTGGATTTGGAGGCGGTTCTCGGAAAAATGTCGGACATAATCCTCCGGCAGGCGCTAGGATTGACTACTACCTTCGTTCAGTGCCTGGAGGGGTCACGCTCGAAATTCTCGATGCCAAGGGTCGCCTTGTGCACAAAGCTTCCAGTGAGCAACGAGCAGAATCCGGCGCCACCGGCGCTCAGCGGAGAGTTTCAGGCCGAGGCGAAGACTCGCTGCCTGCTCGCACGGGGATGAATCGTTATGTATGGAATTTCAGGGAAGAAGGCCCGACTACAATCCCGGGAATCTACATTCTGGAGCTTTCCAACGGCGGCGGACCGGTCGTTCCTCCTGGCATGTATCAAGTGAAGCTCAGTGTCGGTGGGAAAGACTATTCGGCTTCGCTTGAAATTAAACCAGACCCCCGAGTACATATCAGCCAAACCGATTTCGACAAACAGTACGAGTTGGCCGTGGAAATTCGAGACCGCATCAGCGAAATTCATAAGACCGTCAATGAGATTCGTGCCCAGCGCGGAGCGCTGGAAGCTCTGGGCAAAAACTCGACTGGCGGAAGCGGTCAGGTCATTCAATCCCTTGAACAAAGGATGTCGGAGATCGAAGGCCGGCTTACGCAGGTCGCCTCCGTTAATCGATATGCCTCGCTTGTCGAGCCAATCATGTTGGATGCTGCCCTGGCCAACGTTGCCGACGCCGTGGAGAGCGCGGATTCCGCTCCCACTGCGCAGGAATACGTCGATTTCCAGGAATATGACAGGGAAGCACAAGGTCTGCTGGGACGTTGGAGATCGCTCGTCGGCGAAATCAGTCAGATAAAAGAGGCCAGTAGGAAGTTGCCGTGAAGGCATCGCCGCACGTCTTTCGTCACGGAGCGAGATAGGTCGTCAATGGCGGTAAAGTTCCGCGCTCAATGTCGCTTGAGGCTCTGCAACGGTTTCAGACCTGACGAGGCCAGCGCTCTTGGCGGAGCGGGTGGTAAGGTAAGGCACAGATCGTGCGACAAGAAGGGACAAGGATGGCTGAGTTTCCGATCGAGCGCGTGCGGCGAATGTTTCCCGCATTGAATCGCGGCAGCGGCACGGTGTTTTTCGACAATGCTGCCGGCGCGCAAATCCCCCAGCCGGTATTCGACGCGATGAATGACCATCTGCTCTGTAGGAATGTGCAGAGAGGTGGCCCTTATCGCGAGAGCCAGGAAGTGGACGCAGTCATTGCCCGCGCCAGGCAGACTGTGGCTGCCCTTTTGAATGCCGCCGATCCGGATGAGATTTCTTTTGGCATGAACGCTACTTCGTTCATCCGCCTGGTAAGCCTGGCGCTCGGCGAGAGCCTTTCTGACCGCAGGGAAATCATCGTCAGCGAACTTGATCATGAGGCCAACGTCGCTACCTGGCTGGCATTAAGTCGCGAGGGGGCCGTCATCCGATGGTGGAAGGTACGCGAGGACGGCAGTCTGAATCTCTCAGACCTCGAGCAACTTCTGTGCGCTCGCACTCGGCTTGTTGCCTGCACCGCAGCTTCAAACGCACTGGGCACAATTGTTGATGTAGCCGGCGTGGCGCAGCGTGCCCATGCCGTGGGTGCAGAGGTATTCATCGACGGTGTCCATTACCCACCTCACGGCCCCGTGGACGTTCAGGACTGGGGTTGTGATTACCTGGCCTGCTCAGGGTAC
>QHYJ01000059.1:34691-51461 GCA_003223255.1 Acidobacteriota bacterium
AGGCGCTGCCCACCTTCCGCGAGGATTTCATTCCCGATGTTCCACCTTCAAAGATCGAGGTCGGGACGTTTGTTTACGAAAACGTTGCTGGAATGAGTGCCGCGGTTGAATACTTGGCCGGCCTCGGAAAGGAGCCCGGCCAGAACGATTGCCTCGATGGTCTGCGCGCACGGCTGGTACATTCGATGGAACTCGTTCGCGCATACGAAGCCACACTGTCACAAGCGCTTTTGAACGGATTACACGCCATCAAGGGCGTCAAGGTATATGGCGTCAATGATCCCTCCGCAGTCAACCAGCGAGTCCCTACAATCTGTTTCAATTGGGGGGACGTCCCGCCAGCCACACTGGCCGCCAAACTCGGAGAAAAGAACATCGCTGTCCGCGACGGCCATATGTATTCGCCGCGCCTGATGAAGCGCCTCGGGATCTCGCCGACCTGCGGCGCTGTAAGGGCGTCGTTGGTTCATTACAACACGCATGAAGAAATTCAATTATTCCTAAATGCTCTCCAGGGGATCGCAGCCAATTGAACTGTACGGCGCTCTCTGGGAGGCCCCGTTTTGCAGCATTCGCCAAAGTGGTCCGGTATCCGGTAGGCCAGCAATGACGATGACGAACGAATCGCTCCAGAACGGATCACCAACGGACCCGGCGGTGAGCGCCTCCCATCTGCAGCGAAAACTTTCTGAGCCGCAGCTATCCATGATCGCTATCGGTGGCGCCATCGGAGTGGGCCTTTTCCTCGGCAGCAGCGTCACCGTAAGCCTAGCCGGACCTTCCGTCATTCTGACCTATATCTTCGGTGCGCTCCTGGCGCTTATCATGGCCTACTCGCTGGCGGAGATGGCTGTGGTCCATCCGGTAGCTGGATCGTTTGGCATCTACGCCCAGCGTTATTTGAATCCCTGGGCCGGCTTCACCGTTCGCGCGACGTACGGCCTCGTGCAAATCATCGCTATCGGTGCAGAGGTGACGGCGGTTGCCATTTATTTCCAGTTCTGGTTCCCGTCCATTCCGCAGTGCGTCTGGGTTTCCGTCGTATCCCTGGGGGTTGTGTGCATTAATGCGTTGCACGTAGGCAACTTCGGAGAGTTCGAATACTGGTTCTCCTGGGTAAAAGTTGCCGCGATCATTGTTTTCAGCGGCGTGGGAGTCGTCCTGATCACAGGGCTGTCGCCGCACCCCGCTGTGGGACTTACGAACCTCATCGCGTTTGGGGGTTTCTTCCCTCATGGGCTTCGGGGCATGTGGCTTGCGTTCACCCTTACCATGTCCAGTTACATGGGCGTGGAGGTATTGGCCGTTACCGCGGGAGAAGCCAAGCGCCCTGAAGAAGCTATTCCCCGAGCGATGCGCACCATGGTTTTTCGCCTGATCCTTTTTTATGTCCTGGCTATCGCGGTGATGGTCACGGTTACACCCTGGAATCAAACTGGTGACGGAACCCTGTCCGCCAGTCCCTTCGTGCGGGCGTTTGCGTCCGTCGGAATCCCTTACGCCGCTTCGATCATGAACCTCGTAGTGATTACTGCGGCCCTCTCCAGTGCGAACACCAACCTCTATCTTTCCACAAGGATGTTGTTCTCACTTGCGCGCGGGAGTCTCGCGCCGGCTCCGCTGGGCGCCTTAAGCTCTAAAGGCGTCCCGCATCGCGCGCTTGCAGTTTCGAGCTTGGGTATGGTCATTGCGATTTTGCTCGCGGTCTACGCGCCGCAGCGCGCCTTCCTCCTTATGTACGGTTCTGCCGTGGCCGGCATGTATTATGTGTGGATCGTTATTCTCGTCACCCATCTTAGGTTTCGCCGGGTCATAGGACCAAAAGTCAAGGAGCTGCCTCTGAAACTTCACTTCTTCCCGCTGTCCAATATTCTTGGTATCGCTGTCCTGATCGCAATTGCGGGCAGCACCTTCGTCGTCAAGGGTTTGGAGTATTCCGTTCCCGCGTTTCTGGTGCTTCTGGCGTTTATGAGCCTGGAATACCGGAGAGTACGATTGCGCAGAGCACCCCGTGCTGTGTCTCCGTTTGAAACGAGTCCGGAGAGTCTTCCACCAGAACTTTGATGGCGTGCAGGATGCAAGAGCGAAGCTACCACACGCGTCATTCACAATTTCCACGCGGGAAGTCCGGACAAACACCATTACAGCCAGTTATGCTGAAGACGCGACGTTCGCAGCGAGTACCGCTGAAGGGCTTAACGGAGTTTCGCGGGCCCTATGTCAGTTTGCGGCTCAGAGCGCGTAACAGGAAGCGAATGCGGTCCGGCCAGGGCAAGCGTCCCAGATTGGTGCGTACGACGCCTTTCGTGAAGTAAGTTTTCTCTGAATAGTCGATCGCACCGAGTTCGGCGTTCAAACAGAGTAGCGAAGATGCCTAACTGCACGTTCTGCGGATGGCCTGCCGAAACAGTCGAACACGTCATACCAAAGTGGTTGCAGAAACACTTCAACCTGTTCGACCAGAAACTTTAACTCTGGAATGGCACGGCCATGCCCTATCGGCAAGCAGTTGTGCCAGCCTGCGCGCACTGCAACGGAGATCGATTCTCCCCGCTTGATAAATCGGATCCGACGGGTTGCGCAGCGCAACGTGATTATTATCGGTGGGCCCTAAAGATTTCATACTGTCTTGGTCATAGGGATACGACACTTCTTCTGGATCGGGTGAGACCTGACGCTGGTCCTCTGCTTCCGCCCGACATTGCGGACGATATCCGTGTCTTAGCACGGCACACTTTTGGTGCGCTTGACTCCCCAACATTTTGCTTCTCTCCGGACCCCTTCGGGTCAGTGATGTTCATCCATAGCTCTCGCGACGACTTTTTGTTGATCGATGTTCCGAGGCCGTTCCGGGCTGTCGCAGTAGCTCTTCCGGATAGGCGGGTTGCATAAGCAGGGTATTGCTACCTCCATGTGCAGGTCCGTTAGCAAATCTGCGAGTCCGTGGAATTTAGTTCGATAGAAAAACCACTGTTAAAACTACTCTTCGCGCAGAACCTGCATGGGGTCCACGCGCGCGGCGCGTATTGCTGGCACGAGCGACGCGATCCCGGCGACAACGAGCACCAGGAAAATGACCCCGGACAACGTCACGACGTCAGTCGGGGAAACGCCGTAAACCATTCCCGACAGCAGGCGCGCGAACGCCGCCGCAAGAACCGAACCGGCTACACAACCCAGGAAGGAAACTCCGAGGCCCTGAAGCAGGAACTGCTTCACGATTTGCGCTCGTAGAGCTCCCAGCGCCAGCCGCAGCCCGACTTCTCGCCGCCTTACGTTCACCGAATAGCTCAGCGTTCCGTAGAGGCCCACGCAAGCAAGGCACACCGCGGTGACAGCAAAGAATGTGAGCAACACGGTGCGAAGACGATTTTCCGCGAAGGCTTCGTCAATGTGATCTTGCAAAGGAGAGATATCGAAGACGGAGCGGGCGGGCTCGATAGCTCGGATTTTCTCTCGCACTGTTTTTGCCAAGCTCATGGGCGCCGTGCGGGTGCGCACGAAGTAGACGGCATCGGGTCCCCCCGGAGCGCCGAAACACCAATACACAGTCGGGCTCGGCGGATGATTCACTCCCTCCTCGCGGGCATCCCCAACGACGCCACTGATCTCTCCGGCCTGGTCCGGCTTAATGAACGGGTTTTCCAGAACCTGCACATGGCGGCCAAGAACGGTCGACCCGGCAAGGAATGCATCGGCAAAGCTGCGATTTACCACAACGTTTATCGAAACGGGCTCAAGGAACTGCCCGGTTGGGCTCAGCCGGTTCGGCACCGCGCGGAAGTGCGGCTCGCTTTTGTGCCGCGGATCCTGCGCCCCTTCGACAAACCTCAGTTCCGTTGGATAGTTGGTTGGGACGCCGGGGAGCGTGGCCGAGGCCGCAGCCGCTTCGACACCAGGAACAGACCGTAGCTCCTCGATGGTGCCGTTGATTCGTTGCGTGAGGGCCTCCCAGTCAGCCGTTTCACCATACGAACCGCTGATGCGGAAGGTGAGGATCCCAGCGGGTTCAAAACCGGGCGAAACGCGGCCGAGGGCCTGGAAGCTACGCAGGAGGAGCGCCGCGCCAGAGAGCAGTGTGATGGCCAAGGCAACCTGTATACCGACGAGCAGCCACTGCAGCGGCGTGCGGGATGATACCTGCGTGCGGTTGTTTTGTGCGAGAGACCCCGATATTCCTTGCCGCGTGCTGCGAAGCGCTGGCAGCAGGCCACAAAGCAAGGTCACCACTGCCGAGCACACGAGCGAATAAATAACAATTCGCCAGTCGAGATGAATCTCTTCCAGGCGCGGCAGGTCGGCAGCGAGCGAGCGAAACACATGGGAAGCCCCGGAAGCAACAAACAGGCCCAGGGTCGCTCCGATGGAGGCGAGCAGGAATGTTTCCGTCAGCAGTTGCGCGATCAACACGGTGCGCGAGGCCCCGAGAGAAAATCGCACGGAAATTTCATGCTGGCGATGTGCCGCGCGCGCCAGAAGCAACGCCACGATATTGACGCAGGCAATCAAGAGAAGAAGGGACACCGAGCCAAAGAGGAGCCAGAGAGACTTGCGCGCACCGCCAACGATGGTCTCCTTCAAGGACTGGATTTTGACAACCAAGTCCGCGTCGGTTTTTGGATATTGTTTTCCAAGTTGCGACTGAACCGCGTCCAGGTTGGCGCGCGCCTGCTCCAGGCCCACACCGGGCTTGAGGCGTCCGATAACGCGATACCAGGTACTTTCCCTGCTTTGGGCGTAGGGCGCGTCGGGAGGGCCAGCCATCCAGAGGTCGACGTCGTTGTCCGGAAAGCGGAACGAGGCGGGAAGCACTCCGACAATCAAATAGGAAGAACGAAACCCGCTGAGCACAATTCTCTTTCCGATTACGTTAGGGTCTGCGGCGAACCGGCGGCGCCAAAAGCGGTCGCTGATAAGGACGGCTTGCGGTCCGCCAAAATGCTCTTCTTGTGAACTAAAGTCGCGCCCCAGGACGGGGGAAATTCCCAGCACCTTCAGGAAACGAGGTGTAACAATGGCTTGGGTCAACTTCTCGGGCAGAGGTCCCGAGATTTCAGAAGCGTTTTCGGCGTAATAGCCAGCGATGGCCTGGAACGTGGAGTTCATGCGGTTCCAGTCCTCTACACGCAGTGGCGCGATGAACGGCTGCGAATTGTGCGCTTTCGTATTGTACTGCGCAAATTTCATAAGCTGATCGCCGTCCGGGAAAGGTAGCGGCCGCAGGAGCACCGCATCGATCGCGGAAAAGACCGCGCTGTTCGCGCCGATTCCCAAGGCGAGCGTCAAGATGACGACGACGGAGAAGGATGGAGACTTGCGAAGCAAACGGAGCGTCCATTTCAAATTCTTCAGAGTAGTTTCCAGGATGGGAACGCGGTGAACGTCACGCAGTTCTTCTTTGATTTGCTCAGGGCCGCCGAATTCCAGCATGGCGCGCCGTCGCGCCTCCTCCGGAGACATCCCCGCGGCAATGTTGGCTTCGGTGAGTTCTTCAATATGAAAGCGCAGTTCGGAATCAAGTTGCCTCCCCGAGGCACGCTTGGGAAGAAGGAATTTCCACCACGCCATAGGGCGCTCCTAATCCGCAGTTTGGAGAATCTGCGCCACCGCGCCGGCCAGCCGATTCCAATTCGATTCCTCGCTGGCCAACTGCTTGCGGCCCTTCGCCGACAACTTATAGAACTTCGCCTCTCTCCCGTTGCTCGATTGGCCCCACTCCGCTTCGAGCCAGCCGCGCTTCTCCAAGCGGTGCAGCGCGGGATAGAGCGAGCCCTGTTGGACTTGCAGAACTTCCTTGGAAATCTGCCGGATTCGCTGGGAGATGCCGTACCCGTGAACCGGACCAAGCGCGACAATCTTCAGGATCAGCAAGTCCAATGTTCCCTGCAGGAGATCAGACTTTTCGATGGGCATACTTTCTCCTAGACATTCGACATATATACCGCTCTATATGTAGATTGTCAAGGAGAGAAGGCAAGAGCCTTCGGCAGGGTTGCATAAGCACGTATTTGCACCTGCCTATGCCGGCAAATCGCTGCCCATTTTATTGGCCCTCACTGGTGCGCTCCTGCTGTTGGCGTGCGCCAATGTCGCAAATCTTCTCTTGGTGCGTTCCATCGCGCGGCGTCGCGAGGTCGCAATCCGCTTGTCCATGGTTGCATAAGCAGGTATTTGCGACCTCCATGGCAGGGCGCCGAAGACAATGGAGGTATTTACCGAGATCGCCGAGTTCCTCGACAAGCATTTGGGCAAGCAGGGTGTCTCCCAGGAAGGGTATGATGGGGCCGCTCAACGCCAAGGAGCGTGCTATGAAAACGTCAAAACTGTTTTCCAGGGTAACCGCTGTTCTCTCCCTGGTCGTTATGGCCATTGTTGTTGTTGCGGTTTCGTCGATGCCACAGCATGAGGCCACCACAAAGATTGAATGTCCATAGCCGTTAGACCGCGTCCACCGCAACCGCCAGCGCCTACGACAAACGGCTTAATCGAACGCGCGCAGAGCATCGCGCCTCAGTTCGGTCCTTCGTGAGAACGCGCCTCCGATTATGCACTGACTAGCGTTACCAGGCATGTCCCCAGTCGAAACCAAAAGTACTACAATGCGAACGGTGGCGGATACCATGAGCACAGCTCATTTTCGAAAACTAACCGTTCGACTCTGCCATTTCTTAACAGTTGTACTGCTTACCACTACCTTCGTTCTCGTGGCGTACGCTGGTCTTCGCGGTCCCGGCAAATACTGCGGCGTCGTCGTGCTTGACCGTTCGGACGCTTGCTTTTTTGCTCAGCGGACCTTACATCACATACATTTCCGTCTGCGTAAAGAACGAACTTCGACCGTATGCAGGCAAAGCGATGCAGGTTGACGTGTTGAGCGTTTTCCGGCCGCAAAATCCCGGCGACGCACTCATTTGGGAATACAAGGTCATCGGGCCAGCTCCGGTAATCGACCATCCTCCAAGTCTTGACAGTCTTGAACTAATCGCGCAAAGCGATTTCAGCATTATTGGCGCTCCGGCATTTCGCCTCGAAATCCGCAACACCGGAAACAAACCAGTCGAGGTGTTTAGCGCGGAAATTGGCCCGGCAATGTTGGGCAAAAACTCGGATACGGTGCGTGGTCCGTCGGACGGTAGTTCCGTTGCTTGGATTACCCGAGTAGACCTTGCGTTGCTGTCCTCTGAAAAGTCCGAGTGGAACAAGCTTGGATATTCCCTATATTACGCGGACTCAAGGGAAGTTCTTCCAAAGCGCTTCTTCCTGCAACCCAGCCAATCTGGGAAGACGCGCATCGCGTTCAAGCTTCCCAGTGGTCAATCCCAATTCATCGTTGGATATGGTGGCGGAGTGCACGCAGGAAAATCTGTCGCAAGCAACGCAGTTTCATTCGACGTGAATGATGATGGATTGGCCACTCTCGCGACGTCGGTGTCCACGACTGAGTGTCTTTACGTGTATGCCGGAGCCTCGCGCTGCGTCCTGAGTTTGCAGAAATAACTCCTGGTTCGGCAAACCGGACATGTTCATCTGCCCGGTTCAACTTCGGCGGTTACCGCGTTAGGACGTAGCCGCCCGGCGGCGGACGCTACGCGTGAGGTAGTGGAGCGTTGGTTGCTCGACGATTCCGCTGTTCCCCCGATCGCTTAGGCCCTCGACACATCCGTGAATATCAAGCGGAACTGTTTCAAAAACGCAAGTTGTCGGCGAATTCCGTAGGACAGCACCTGGCCGCGCTGCGTTTTTTCTACATCAAGACGCTTCGCAGAGCCTGGAGCCTTGCCGACACTCCCTATCCGAAAAAGATCGGTTCTTTGCCGACGATTCTGAGCCGGGAGAAGTCGCGCAACTCATTCATGCAGCGCGCACTCCTTGTGAACGGATTCTGCTTATGACCTCTACGCCACCGGCGTCCGGAACTCCGAATTGACGCACCTGGAAATCAGCGACATCGACAGTTCGCGCATGGTGGTGCACGACGCTCGGGGGCCAGCAACGGCCCAAACGCAGGCCGAAGCCGTTATCCAAAGCTTGACCAAACACCTCCGCCAAGCCTTTCTCTCGTCGCGCGTGTGCCCTGGTTGAGGGCAGCGCAGGCTCGCCGTATCAGTGACGGCTCAGCCATATCAGAGGGGACCGATCCGGACGGAAGTCACGAAAGCAGCTTACCGTGACGGAACCACCCCGTCGTTGATGCTGCCGACAGTGGACTTCGTCAGTGAGGGCAGCAGCAAATCTCGGTCGAGATTTGCCGCCATACGGGGAGGTGCGTTTTCCCCTTATACCATTCCGTTACCGGCACCTCCGCGGGAACGGGTCGTTTTGCTAGCCGTTGGGGAGGGAGGTGCCCTCCCCAACGGCGGGGTTTCTGCATCGCCGATGACAGACTCCTTGACCTCACCCCTGCGCCCCTCCAGTGCTGCCTCTACAACAAATTGCAAAAACCGGCTCCCGCGCTCCGCATCAGCAAAGGTAGCGCTCGCTAGAATCCGGTCGAGTTGTCCGCGCGCGCTCGGCTTCCATGGTGGATGGTGCTCATTATCCTCCGTTTACGAACCAGGGTGGAAGACGCTTGCTCGGCGACGCCAACGCGCTGGAGTGGCGGTCGAGATTCGGGGCGGATTGTCGACTAACCGGAGACTGATCGGGATATACTGGGCGCTCGAAGAAGTCCCTTGAGGTTCATCCACATGCGAACTCCCCGTACTGAAAGCAGACTGTTCGGAGTTTACTTTTCGCGCGGCGTCCTAGTCGCAGCTCTGGCCGCGGCGACAGTGCTTACGCTGTTCGCCGGTTCAGAGGGGGGCGCGCCTTTTGTTCGTTTCCTCGAAGCTCGGGGCAAGCAGGGTGAACCCTTCGATGCTCAGGGTAAACTAAAGCGCGGCCCTGCAATCGGTTCGACCAAATCCAGCAATGCAATTGAACAAGTCTTACAAGAGGCAGTAGGTGAGAAGAAACTCCCGGGAGTGGTGGCGATGGTCGCGGTGGGAGATCGCGTCGTATATGAAGGCGCCTCAGGAAAGCGGGATACGATCAAGAATATCCCGATGACTGCTGATGCGATTTTTCGCATAGCTTCGATGACCAAACCGGTCACGTCGGTGGCCGTTATGCAGTTGGTGGAGAGCGGACGCGTGAAACTGGATGAACCGGCCGCCACTTACCTTCCGGAACTTGCGCAGGTGCAGGTACTCGAGGAATTCGATGCGGGCACGGGAAAGGCAAAGCTCAGACCTCCCAAATCGCCTCCTACGGTACGGCAACTGCTTTCGCACACCTCCGGCTTCGTGTACGAGTTTTTCGACCACAAATTGCACGACTACGCGGCCACTGGGGCTGTGCCGAGTTTGCGTCAGGGAGACGATGGCTTCCTGAAAGCGCCGCTGGTGTTTGATCCCGGATCGCGCTGGGAATATGGAATCAATACGGACTTGCTTGGGAGATTGGTCGAGAAGGTCAGCGGTCAAACTCTGGAGGAGTACTTTCGCAAGCACATTCTTGAGCCGCTGGGCATGACGGACACATTTTTCAATGTTCCCGCTGAGAAACAAGCGCGAGTGGTAGCCCTGGATCAGCGGCAGGAGGATGGCAGCTTTGTGGAGCCTCCGCCGCAGCCGTTCCAACCTGTGCGATTCTTTAGCGGTGGCGGGGGACTCTATTCGACGGCAAGCGATTACCTAAATTTCACGCGCATGCTACTCGGCGAAGGGAAATTCGGGAACAAGCGGATCCTGCGGGCTGAAACGGTCGCGGAGATGAGCCGGAATCAGATTGGCGACTTAACGCTGGTGGAATTAAGGAGCATGATGCCGCAGTTCGCCAGAGATCCGGTCCGGGTTCCTGGCTCGCTCGACAAGTTTGGACTGGGATTTGGAATCAACAGCAAAGCCGTAGAAGGCGGCCGTTCCCAGAGCTCACTGGCGTGGGCTGGAATCTATAACACCTTCTTCTGGATTGACCCGCCACGCAAGACCTGCGCGGTACTCATGATGCAGATACTTCCATTTGGCGATGGCGCAGCATATTCCGTGGTCGAGCAGTTCGAGCGCGCCGTTTACGCGAATGGCTGGTGAGAAAGCCACTTCCGACAAACATAGCGATTGATCCCCGGGTTGCCAGCGACTTAACACTGAGGGCACAGAGGCTGGAGCACGCCGACCGGATCGGGGCAAGCGCCGGACGCAGAGAAGAAGGAGCTTACAGCCGACAGCGAACTAACAGTTTTGGATCTTGTTTGTGCTTTTTGAGTGTCCCCGTCGCCTGGGTTTGGGCGCAAACAAGCCAGGATTCATCGCGCCAAACCGCGCGATTCGCGCCGTTTTCTAAACCGGGTAAACACCTGATAGGGAAACCCCCATTCGTCTTGTACCGTTTCATGACAAGGTGAGGTGACTCGACCACCTAATGTTCTCGATTTAGGGAAACTCATGGCGGCCAAACCAAGGTGGCATTCCTTTCGTCCTTTGCGAGTATCCCTGGTTCTCCTCGGTGTGGTTCTGCTTCTTGCTCTCGGGATCGGCCTTGGCGCGACGGGAGCGCAGTCGCGCTCGCGGATTACGCAGCCGGTGGATGAGCGGGTCCGCGTGACGTTGAAGGGCAACACGCATCCGCTTGCCCAGCCGGAATATGACCGCGGCGCGGTGTCTGATTCCCTTCCCGCAGAACGGATGCTTCTGCTCCTGCAGCGTTCTCCCGAGAGAGAGGCCGCATTGCGGCAGTTTTTGCAGGAAGCGCACACACCCGGCAGCGCCAACTATCACAAATGGCCTAGGCCGGAGCAGTTCGGCGAACTTTACGGAGCGGAGGATTCAGAAATAGCCGCGGTCAGCGCCTGGTTGCAAAAGCACGGCTTTGCCATCGCGCGCGTGACCAAGGGCAGGATGGCGCTGGAATTCTCGGGCAACGCAGGGCAAATCCGCGAAGCCTTTGGCACGGAAATACACACGTATTTCGTGAACCACGAAGAACACCACGCCAACAATCGTGACCCGCAGATTCCGGCGGCGCTCGCACCCGTGATCGCGGGCATTACGCCGATGAATGACTTTCCCGCCAAGTCGTACACACAGGTTCTTGGCAAGGCTACTCTTCAAACCGAAACGCACGCAATTACGCCGCAGTGGACTATAGGCACACGGCCGTTGCTGGCTCTGGCTCCGGGCGATTTTGCGGTGCAGTACGACGTGAATCCTCTTTACAACGCAGGGATCAACGGAAAAGGCGTGACGATTGGCGTCATCAGCTTTTCGAACGTGGATCCGGCGATTGTTGCCGCATATCGTTCGCTCTTTGGATTGCCGGCGGGAACACTTAACGTCATTGTGGATGGAAGCGATCCGGGGCAGAACGGCGCGCTTGTAGAGGCCCACCTGGACGTGGAGATAGCCGGCTCGGTTGCTCCTGGGGCAACCATCAACCTCTACGTGGCCAGCAGCACAACGGTGCAGGATGGTCTGTTTCTGGCGGCGCAGCGCGCGGTGGATGATGATCAAGCCACAATCTTGAGCACCAGCTACGGCGCTTGTGAACAGAGCTTAGGCGCGAGCGGCAATCAGTTTTGGGCCGGCTTGTGGGAGCAGGCTGCCGCGCAGGGACAAACGTCCTTCGTGTCCAGCGGCGACAGCGGCCCGGCTGGGTGTGATGACTTCAATGCGCAGGACGCGGCGCAGCATGGCCTTGCGATGAGCGGTTTTGCTTCCACGCCGTGGAACGTGGCGGTCGGGGGCACGGACTTTTTCTACAGCAGCTACGCAGGCAGCGCGGCTTCACAGAACTCGGAACTTGCCACTTTCTGGAACTTGACGCCGGCGAAGCTTCCGTCAACCTCATTGCTCAAGCCTGTTCCCGAGCAGCCGTGGAACCGGGCCTTCGGCCTGAATCTTTCTACAAACGGCATTTACAATCCGCCTCCGCCCACGATCATCGCCGGCAGCGGAGGCGCCAGCAACTGCGCTACTGGCTCCGCCGCGCCCGATGGTTCGTTTGCCTCCTGCACAGCCGGCTATCCCAAACCTTCCTGGCAAAGCGGCAAAGGAGTCCCCGCGGACGGTGTGCGCGATCTTCCCGATGTTTCACTTTTCGCGGCGGCGGGCGAAAACAACAGTTCCTATCCTATTTGCGCGTTTCAGGGCGAATGCGTGGTTACGAACGGAGGAACGTCTTTGCTCCTTGCGGGCGGCACGTCCGCTTCGTCGCCGGCAATGGCGGGTATCATGGCGCTGGTGAATCAGAAATTCGGGGCCCAGGGGCAAGCGAATTTTGTTCTCTATCCTCTGGCGGCACAGCATCCATCGGTTTTCCACGACGTTACAATAGGGAGCAACGATGTGCCGTGTCAGCAGAATTCCCCTTCCTGCACGCTGAGCACGCTCAACGACAACACGCAGGGCTTTTTCACGTTCGGACACTTCTATTCCACTGCGGGATACGATCAGGCGACGGGCCTGGGAAGCGTGGACGCAAATTTGCTGGTCACCAACTGGAACGCGGTTGCGTTTACCTCAACAAATACGACGCTCAATCTCAGCCAGACGAGTTTCACTCACGGCACGCCTATCGGCGTGACCGTGGCGGTGAGTGGAAGCAACGGCACACCGTCGGGCGACATTGCTCTGGTTACCACCGCGATTGCTGCGATGAACAAGGGGCTGGGAGAGCTTACGCTTCAGACCGGCACGGCGTCGGCAACGCTCAATAACTTTCCAGGAGGTCAGTATCAAATAACTGCGAGATACGCCGGAGATGCCGCGTTCGCGCCGAGCGTCTCGAGTCCGGTGACTGTGAACGTTGCCCCGGAAGGCAGCACCGTTTCGATGTCGGGGAACTCTTTGGATCTCAGCAGCTTCACTTTCATACCTATTTCCAACGGAGCGAGCTTTACTTACGGTACGTTCATCGCCATTGACGCGCAGCCGCGAGGAGTGAACGCTCCCCAAGGTGGATTGGATGGCGTGCCTACTGGAACCGTGATCTTTGCGGATGCCGCGAGCAGCGGGAACGTAAGTTCCCCGAGCCTGAACCTCAACGTGGGAGGATTGGCCGAATGGATCCCTGCTGCCGGATTCCCGGCTGGGACGCATAGTGTAGGCGCAAATTATTCCGGTGACGCAAGCTTCAACGCGTCCTCGAGCACCACACCAATCGCATTTACGATTACTAAGGCGACGCCGACGATTGGCATAGACGCGAGTCCTAAGACCATCGGTCTTGGCACGCCGACCACGCTTACGGCGCAGGTAATAACTTCATTTGCCGTCCCGGCCCCCACGGGCACGTTAACCTTCAATTCGGGAAATACGGTTCTGGGTTCCGCGCAGCTCGCTCCGGCTTCATTTAATCCTCATGTGGGACTGGCGACGTTGAGCGTAACCAGTCTGCCGTTAGGCACGGACTCCGTAACGGCAACCTATAACGGAGATTCCAACAATCTGCCGACGACCTCTTCGGCAATCAATGTAGTGGTGCTGCAGCCATCCAACTTGAGTGCGGTCATCAATCCGCCCGCCATCAACATCGCGCAACGGGCGGTCATCACCGCAACGGTTCCGGGAGTGAGCGGCCAGCCGACACCGACAGGGAGCATTTTCATTTTTGCCACCGGGCCGGGCACCACTTGCTCTTGCGGGGGAGCCAACCTCGTGAACGGTTCGGCCAGCATCAACTTCGATGGCAGCCTCTACAACCCCGGCACTGTCTCGATTCAGGTGTCGTATTCGGGAGACTCGATCTACGCTCCCGCTACCGTGACGCTCAACGTGATGGATGCCTTTCCTTTCACCGTGGGAGCAACCTCACCGGTGGTCATTGCTGCTCCCGGCGCGACCACGGGGAACACGGCTACGGTCACGATTACGCCGGTGAATGGATTTACAGGACTCGTCTATCTTTCCTGTGCGCTCAGTACTTCCCCACCAGGGGCTGTGAATCCTCCGACCTGCATCATCCCGCCGTCGGTGAATATTACGGGCACGGCCGCGGTTACGGCGACGATGACCATCAATTCCAAGGCGGCGGGTTCTGCTTGGCTAGTTCGTCCATTCCCGCGCGGGCCGATGCCGAGGTATACATTGCCGGGCGGACCATGCTGGCTCGTTGGCTGCTTGGCTGCTGTGCTGATGTGGCTGTCGCTCTTTGGAATCCGCGGTCAACGCCGACGCCGCCGGGATTTGGCGAGTCTCGTGTTCCTTCTGGCGGTATTGGGGAGTGTAGCTGCCTGTGGCGGAGGCGGCGGTAGTTCTGGGCCGCCCCCGGTTTTGGGCACGACTCCGGGGAGTTACACGTTCACGACGGCGGGATCGTTTACGCAAAACGGCGCAACCGGCTCAACGCAAAGCGCGACGGTGACGGTGACGATTCAATAGAACCTGGAAAAGAATCGGAAGAAAGGATGCATCAGGGGCGGAACCCCTGCGCATCTCAACGCTACTTTTCTCCGATGAAGGTTGTTGTCGCGACGCCGCCGCTGTTCTGAACAATGTATCCAACGATCGCGTAGCCTTGGGTAAGGATTTGCTGCGATTGTTGGTCTCCCGCCGTACCCACAAGCGCGGGCCGCGGCGCTGTGTTGCCTTTCACTCGTGTCCCAACTAGCACAAATCCATCGGTGCTATTTCCGCCCAGCGCGGTGATGATGTAGCCCGCCTGGCCGAGACTGGTGGCGGCAGTACCCAGCGTCGAAGAGGTCGCTGTCATCACCTGTGCCTCATAGATGGTTGATGGATCGCTTTGCCACGCATAGGAAAAGTACGTCACGTTGCCAGCGTTGAACGAAACTGCGGTAATGACGTGGCTTAGCGCACCTTCTTGGGTCGCTACGGCCTGCAAGGCGCTCGGGGTCACGGTCCCGCGGGTTAATGTGAATCCCGTAGACTGCACCGCAGCCATGTAGGAGATAGCATACGTGTCGTTCTCGGGGTGAAGGTCGAGGGAGGTAATCACGGCGTGCCCGGAGTCGATATTGCCCACGTCCGAATCCAGGTTGGCAAAGCGGTTCGCGGAAACATAGCCAAGATTCAGCCCGGACACGTTGGCCGGCAGCCCGAATTGGTCAAAGACCCATCCACAATCAGATGGGTTGCCGTTGGGCGGACCGCACGCGTCTCCCAGGGACAGCGGCGTACCCACGGCGTTGTCAAAGAACCACGACAGCCCGCTGCTTATGTTCGTGTGCAGGCCTCCAAACACATACCCGTTAATTGTGGAAGGCGCGTCCACTTGCTGGAACCTCAAATCTCCCGCTTGGGGCGGAGGCGCAGGCAGGACTTTCAGGGTGGCCGGCATGGTAGTGGCGGAGTTAATGGCATTGGTGACGGTCATGGTAAAGGTCGCGCCGTCGTCCCCGATCGCGGCAGGCGGAGTGGTATAGGAAGGGCTGTTTGCACCTGAAATCGCCGCTCCGTTTTTGTTCCATTGATAATTCAGGGGCGGCGTCCCGTTTGCCGCAGCGGTAAAGGTCGCTGTCTGGCCCACGGCCACGATCGAACTCGTAGGCTGCATCGTGATGCTGGGCGGCTGGACAATCGGCTTTTGTCCTCCTGGCGCTCCGCCCCCACAACCGTACGTCAGGAGGGACGCGGTGAACAAGAGTTCGCAACATTGACCCAACGTATTTCTTAATCTGCGAGAATTCTGTGACCACTGGCATGAGGACATAGCCCGGGGCCTCTCGTTGGCTGGGTCTATCTCTTGTGGGACGAAAGCAAAGTGAATTTGGTTTCGCTTTCGTTATGCACAAAAACGGTCCGACCGTTTTACTTCCAAAGGCTTAGATGTGGTTTGCTCCAGCTTGTTTGCTTCGTTTCCTTCCTTTGTCCGGGCCATTGCGGGCTCGGGATGCACCGTAGGGAGAATGGGGGCACCCCCAGCGCGACCGGAACCTCGGAACGGTTGCGAGACTCAACGCGGTCCATTTGCCCGAAATCCGGTCACTTGCCAAAGCGGTGGCGTGAACTTTAATTGTGGATAAGGCGGCGGAGCTGATTGATGCTGGGCTTTTTGAGCTTGCAACTGCAGTCGCTGGGCCCAAAGAAACTGGCGTTCCTGTGGTCCCATTTCAAGGCGGCCACGGTGGCGGAGATGAGAACGCCCTTGACCTTCTGCCGCTCGATGCTGGAAGGACCAACCGACCAGTCAAGGACTCCGAATTCGGCAGCGTCTTGGCAGTAACGCATCACTGCGCTGTCATTGGTTAGAATCCGACACTGTCACGGCAGTCCTGTTGCTCGGCGTTATCATTAATATATATCGCCCCACCAAGGCGTGCAGTTCTCCAACCAGAAGCCCCATTCAACTTGCCTGAAGTCATTTTTTCCCCTACCCTGAAGATGACGAACCCACGGAGCAGCAACACATGACGATTCATCTCACGCCGGAACAAGAACGCCGGCTTCGAGCTGTCCTCGACCGCGGTGCCTACAAATCCGTTGAGGAGGTTGTCGAGGCTGCTTTAACGGCCGTTGAACAACGCACCGTGCCAGGTTTCGCGGGAACAGCGGAAGAACTCGATACCCTGCTCGCTGAAGGGCTTGCCTCAAAGCAACTCACGGAAGATGAGTTTTGGAGTTCCGTAAGCAAGCGAACAGATGCGCTCCTGGCTGAGCATAAGACCGGCCCCCTTCGTGAAGGTTCTGTATCGACAGACCGCCAACGACGACATCGTTCGTCAGTTCCGTTATTACCTCCTTACTGCAGAAGCACCCGAGATCGCCCTTCGCTTCCGGGAAGCTGTCAGGCCCACCATTCAGTCATTAGGCCAAAATCCGCATGTGGGTCCGC
>QHYJ01000059.1:51505-52503 GCA_003223255.1 Acidobacteriota bacterium
TTATTCGTATCCTGCACGGCAAACGAGACGTGAGGCGAATCCTTCAAAGTGAATGAGTGGGCCTGCTTCCGATTGGAAGCGATGGACCGAACGCCGCCTTGCCGCACTTAAGACCACTTATGCAATGCCGTGGACAAGGTGGGATCCGAACCCGAGACCCTTTTCGAGCTTAAAGGTTTTCAAACCAAGGGTACTGTTTGGCTGGCTCTGGACGGTTTGGGCACGGAGTTCAGCGTATTGGAATAACGGTATACACCGCAGGCCGGTCCAAAACTGCGAACTACTCGTAACGCAAGGCCACTATGGGATCGACACGCGTCGCACGGCGCGCTGGGATGTAGCAGGCAAGAATCGACGTTGACACGAGGACGATTGTCACGACAGCGAACGTCACTGGGTCGGCTGGGCGCACGCCGTAAAGCAGATCCGTCATCATTCGCGTCAGAGCCAATGCTACTGCCGTTCCCGCGGCAATCCCGAGAAGCGCCAGCCGCGCGCCAGTGCCTACTACCAGCCGCAGCACGCTGCCTTGGTCGGCGCCCAACGCCAGGCGCAAACCGATTTCTCGCGTCCGCTGGGCAATGGAGTATGAAAGCACGCCGTAAATCCCCAAGGCCGAAAGGACGAGCGCCAGACAAGCGAATGACGTCAGGAGCGCCATCACCATGCGTTGCTGCTTGATTGGTTCTAGCGCAATCTCCTCCATCGTGGCGATGTCCGCCACGGGCTGGTTCTTGTCAACACGATGGATTTCCTGCGTGACCCGGTGCACTAGACTCTCTGGCCTCACGTTCGCCAACGTGCGCACGACCAAGTGTTTCGGGCCCTCGACCAACCACGGAAATTGTTGATACGGGATGTACATCTCTGGGTTAAAGCCGCCATCAGGTCCTTGACTCAGGACATCGCCAGCGACTCCTACGACTGTGCGCCAAGGGCCTTGGCCTCCGATCCGCAACTGCTTCCCTAATGGATTCTGGCCCGGCCAGTAAGATCGA
>QHYJ01000058.1:0-20093 GCA_003223255.1 Acidobacteriota bacterium
CAATTGGGCTTGCGTTTTTCGACCAGCGCGCGCAAACCTTCCTGGGAATCTTCGAGGCGGTAGAGTTCGTTGAGAAAAATGTTCATGGAGTGCTTGAGGCCTTCGCGCAGCGAGAGGCCCATGCCGCCGAGGATGGCTTTTTTGGCCATGGTGAGCACGGGACCGGAATGGCCACTGATGCGGTTCACGAGATCGTCGACGGTTTTCTCGAGTTGCCCTTCGGGAACGAGGCGGTTGACCATGCCGAGCTCGAGGGCGCGTTCGGCGTTCACGGGTTCACCGGTGAGGACCAGCTCGAGAGCGATTTTGGGGCCAACCAGGAACGGTAGAATCGTGGAGGCGAGCGGTGGAAAAACGCCGATGCTGATTTCAGGTTGAGCGAAGCGCGCTTTGGGCGTGGCGATAACGAGGTCGCCAAAAGCCGCGAGCTCCGCGCCGCCGCCAATGGCCGGGCCATTCACAACGCAGACGACGGGTTTGCCAAGTTCGAGCATGCCAGCAAAAGTTGCGTGAAAAGCGTCGAGCATTTGAAACACGCGCTGGGAGGTATATTCGCCGACGTCGATGCCCCCGCAAAAGACTTTGCAGTCGGAATCGAGAACAATCAATTTGGTGTCCTCGCGCTCACCGGCGTAACTGATGCCGTCGGCCATCTCGCGAAGCATGGCTTCATTGAGAAGATTGTGCTCGGGACGGTTCAGCGTCATGCGCGCAACACCGCCGTCACAACGGAGCTTCACGAACTTGAATTCGTCCGGCATGCGTTTCACAGGTGTTGCGAATTCTTCGTTAACCGGTTCGATCATTCCCACGCTCCCGCGGATTACCGCTCCCGGCAACATGAAATGGGCAGGGCGATAACCAAATTTGATGCTAGCACGGCATAATGCAGGGGCCAGGACGAATGAGCAGGATGGTGCGCAAAGAGTTGGGTTGAAAAAATCGGAAGGGGACGAGAATTCACGGCATGAACAAAGTGGACGAGTTTTCAAGACAAGGGAAAGCTGTGGCGCTTGGAATGACGGAACCGTGCGATGCGGAAGGATTTCCGCGGACGCCTTCCTGGGACCAGGCTAGGCCATTGCGATTCAACGCCGATTGGCAGGAGAAACATGCGGATCCGGAACGCGCGACCGAAGTACGGTTATTGTGGACACCGGACACTTTATTCCTACGATTCCTTGCGAGATATCGCACCATCACCGTCTTTCCGGATGCCGAGCCGAACGGGCGCAGGGACCAGCTTTGGGATCGCGACGTGGCTGAAGCGTTTCTGCAACCGGACCGTTCGAATCTCCGGCGGTACAAAGAATTCGAAGTCAGCCCCAACGGCTTCTGGATCGACTTGGACATCGCGCCCGGGGAAAAGCGTGATCTAAAGAGCGGGCTAAAGAGGCGCGTGATTCGAAATGAGGCACAGAAGATCTGGATTGCGGAATTGGCGATACCGATGAAGTGCTTGGTGGCCAAATTTAATCCAGCCGCAAGGTGGAGAGTGAATTTTTACCGAGTTGAAGGCGCAAAGGAGCCGCGATTTTATTCGGCGTGGCGACCAACCGGCACTGTGGAGCCGAATTTTCATGTGCCGGAAGCATTCGGAGAATTGATCTTTGCACCGGCTGGAAGGCGGAGAAAGTACCCCGTGAGCGGGAAATTGGTCCTCTGAGACTGGCACGTCGCGCCATTTTTGCCTATGCTCTTGCGGTGAAAAAGTTCTTGCTTTCTTCTCGAAATATTTTCGAGAAACACATCATCTATCGAAGCATTCTCTGTGCGCTTGCTTGCCTACTCAGCTTGAGCAGTAAGGCGCAGGGCGCAGCGCCGCAACAAAGTCCTTCCGCTTCGACGGTCAAAGTAACGAAACTTGAGCCCCCGAATTGGTGGGTGGGGTTCACGCCAGAGGTGATGTTGCTGCTGTCCGGGCAGGGCCTGGAGGCCACGCATGTTTCGTGCAATCTGTCGACGCTGCACGTTTCACGTACACAGGCCAGCGCGGGAGGCAATTACCTTTTTATTTGGCTAAAGATCGGGACGGACGCAAGACCAGGAACAGCAGTTTGCAGGATTGCGGCGCCCCAAGGGAGCGCGTCATTTGAGCTGCCGCTGGCCGCGCGCGCGCCGACGCTTGGCAAGTTCCTGGGGCTTTCGCCGGACGACGTGATCTACCTGATCATGCCGGACCGCTTCGCCGATGGCGATGCGACGAACGACGAACCCATGGAAACGCCCGGCTCGCACGATCGCGCGAGGCCGCGCGCGTACCACGGCGGCGATTTGCGCGGAATCCAGAATCATTTGGCCTACTTGAAGGACCTCGGCGTAACGACTGTGTGGCTCACGCCGGTGGTGAAGAATGGCGCGACGCAGGATTACCACGGGTACGGCGCCGTGGATCTGTATGCGGTGGATCCGCATCTGGGTTCGCTCAGAGATTATCAAGACCTAGTAGCGGCCGCGCACAAAGAGAAGATGAAGATTTTCTTCGATGCCGTGCCGAATCACATTGGGCCGCTGCATCCGTGGGTGGCGAATCCGCCGCTTCCGGATTGGTTTCACGGCACGAAGCAGCATCATTTGGATTCGTTTTCGCCGCTGAAGGGCGCATTTTATGGCAAGCCGGGCGGACAAGCGGTGACGAACGATCTATTCGAATCGTTGATCGATCCACACGCGCCGGCGTGGATGAAGCAGAACCTCACGGAAGGCTGGTTCTTCGGGATTTTACCGGACATGAATACGGAAAATCCACTCGTCGAGGAATATCTGTTGCAAAACAGTTTGTGGTGGACGGAAATTTCGGGTCTGGACGGCTTCCGCGTGGACACTTTTCCGTATGTGGGGCGGAAATTCTGGGCCCACTGGCACGCGGGGCTCCGGCGGTTCTATCCCAATTTGACAACGATTGGGGAAGTATTTCATCCGGATCCGACTGTGACTTCGTTTTTTGTTGGCGGCGTGCGGCGGTATGACGGGATCGACAGCGGGCTCACGACAATTTTTGACTTTCCGATGTTTTTCACGTTGAGGGGTGTACTGCTGCACAACGCGCCCGTGGGACGGATTGCGGACGTGCTGCGGCTTGATGCGTTGTATCCACATCCGGAATTGCTCGTGCCGTTTTTCGCGAACCACGACGTGCCGCGTTTCGCCAGCGCTGAAGGCAGTTCACCGGCAAAGCTGAAGCTGGCGTTCGGATTGACTCTGACGCTGCGGGGTATTCCGGAACTCTACTACGGCGATGAAATTGCAATGCCTGGAGGAGGGGACCCAGATAACCGGCGCGATTTTCCCGGGGGATGGATCGGGGACACGAACGACGCATTCACGCAGGCCGGACGAACCCGAGAACAGCAGGAGATTTTTTCCTACGTTCAGGAATTACTGAGGATTCGGCGCGAGCATGAAGCGCTTCGCGGCGGACAGCTCTGGCATCTGGCTGCGGATGAGAACTCGTATGTTTTTCTGCGCGAGTCAGAGGAGGAGCGCGTTGTGGTGGCTTTCAACAATGCCGACAAGACGACAGGACTGCGGATTCCGCTCAAGGAAACACCAATGCAAGACGCTACGTCGATGTCACCGCTCCTTGGCGGAGCGAAAGCAGAATTGGGGGGAAAGGAGCTGCTTCTTTCCATGCCTGGGCAGTCGATTTCGATTTTTGCCGTGAATTGAACAGACCGACGCGAAGAATCAATAGGAGAGACGGACGCTCCAGTTCTTTAGGGCGTCAGGCACGGTTAGCGTGACGGTGTGCGCCTGGCTGTCGAAATGCCAGTCCTGGATCACCCGGTCATTTATGCGAACTTCTTTGGGAGCCGCCGAAGCGCCATAAACGGTCAAAGCTGTGCTGTTCCACCACGGCTTGTAAGCTTTCTTTTCGACGGCGCCTGTAATCGTGACAGAAGAAGCTGACGCCGCGCAGGAGTAATTGATGCGGAGAACTTCGCCTTTCTGGTAGGCGAACGTGTGACCGTCATCTTCATAGAGCGAGCCGCTGCAATCCTCACCAGGATAAACGTATAACTGAAGAGGTCCATTCGGTGTTTCCCCTGTGTTTTGAACAACCGTTTGCATAGGCAAGATCGCTCCCGCGCGAACGTAAAGCGGCATCTCGTCGAGACGTGGACGCAATTGGATTTTCTCATTGTGCTCATGCTTCGCTCCGGTCCAGAAGTCGTACCAGTCGCCGGGCGGAAGAAAGATGTCTTCGGGATCGACCATTTCTGTGGTGACCGGAGCGACAAACAGGTCACGGCCGAAGAGAAAATCGCGATCATCACCGTAAAATCCAGCTGCTTGCGGATACTCGAGGAAGAGCGGGCGCATCAGGGGGATGCCAGTGCGAGTGGTTTCCTCGATGGCCGTGTAAAGGTACAGCATCAGACGGTAGCGCAACTCGATGTATTTCTTGCGAATCGCTTCGTGTTCCGGGCCGTGAATCCAAGGCTCCTGATCGGCAGTGCCTTTCGCCGTGTGGTCGCGATAGATCGGATTGAGCGCGCCGACTTCGAACCAGCGTGTCAGCAAGTCCGGCGTAGGAGAGCCAGCGAAGCCGCCGATGTCGTCCCCGACCAAGGGCATTCCGGAAATTCCCATGCTCATGAGCATCGGCGTGCTCATCTTTAGATGGCTCCAGGTGCTGCTGTTGTCACCGGTCCAGGTGGCGGCATAGCGCTGCGCGCCGGAATAGCCCGCACGAGTGAGCACAAAGGGCCGCTCGCCAGCTTGTAGTTTCAAGAGACCTTCGTAAGTCGCGCGGGCGTTTTCCATGCCGTAGATGTTGTGAGCGGCGCGATGGTCGATGGTGGTGCCGTCGTCGAGGCGGTGAACGGTGTCGAGGGGCATGGTCTTGTCGGCGCGGAAGAAGACAGAAGGTTCATTCATATCGTTCCAGAAGCCGGCGACGCCTATGGAGACAAAGTTTTTGTAGAGGCCGCCCCACCATTCCCGCGCGCGAGTCAAAGTGAAATCCGGGAACACGCTGTCGCCGGGCCACACCTTGCCAACAAAAATCGAGCCATCGGGATTCTTGACGAACACGTCGTTCTTGATGCCGGAGTCGTACGGCGCGTAGCCGTGGCCCGGGTCTTTTTTGATGTGCAGGTCGGTGATGAGAATCGTGTGGAAGCCCTGTGCGCGAAAATCAGCAATCATCTTCTCGAAAGTCGGGAAATACTCGCGGTTAATGGAAAAGGGAGCATAACCTTGCTGATAGTCGATGTCGAAATAGATAACATCGGCGGGGATTCTTTTTTCGCGAAAAGTTCTGACAATTTCGCGGGCGCGAGATTCCGGGTAGTAGCTGTATCGACACTGTTGATAGCCAAGCGACCACAGTGGGGGGAGGAGCGAACGGCCGGTCAAGGCCGTGTATTCTTCGACGATTTTCTTGGGTTCCGGACCGGCAATGAAGTAGTAATTCAGCTCACCGGCTTCGGCGCCAAAGGAAAAGTAGTCCCGGCTTTCCTTTCCGAAATCGAAAACGCTTCGGTTGGTGTTGTCGAAGAAAACCCCGTAAGCGATCCCTTTACGCAACCCAATGAAGAACGGGATGGTCTTGTAGAGCGGATCGGACGATTCCTGCCAGCCAAACTCGTCGGTGTTCCAGTTGGTGAAGACGCGGTTGCGGCGATTCATGGGCCCAGCCTTGTCGCCAAGGCCATAGTAATTTTCCTCGGCAGGCATTTTCTTCCAAACATGCACGCGCGGGCCGTTCCATGCCATGGGCAAGCTGGGTTCGTCGGCCAGCAGGACGTTTCCGGAGGGATCCGAGAAATTAATCAGCAGAGGGGATTTTTCGACAGTGGCGACCGTGTCGCCCGCAATTAAGCGCAGAATGACCGCCCAAGAGAAATCCTTTGCAAAATGCCCGTCGGGTGCAAGCCGCACGCGGAAAATGCCGCTTCGGAAGGCCGTGATGCGCACTTTTGCGGTTCCGGCGGATAGCTCGACACCATCCGCAAGTTTCTCGACATGCTGGACATTGCCGATGTGTTGCCAGCCTTGCGCCCATACGCGCGCATCTCCCAAGGTGCAAGCCAAAAGCCACATGCCTATACGTTGAGCGAGCGGTCTCATGTCCTTCCTCCTGGTTGTTGGGAGAGGGGCGCAAAAAGACTTTAGAACGTATCTAAATTCTTCCGGCAAGACGCGCCGAACCCTCTGCATTCGTCACGCCGCAAGCCATTGCTCGAAGAAGGCCGATGCCTTGGCGCCTTCCATCCGCCGCCTTACGGCGTCCAAAACGCGGCAGCGGACCATCTCCTTGCGGCCATAGAAACCGAGCCAATACGGCAGATGGAGTTCAAAGGGCACAAGGGAGATTTCGAGATGGGTATTGCGCACTTTGAAAAAGCCTTGTTGAAAAATAACGCGCAAAACTTTTTCACGAAGAAATCCGGCCGCTTGGTCCGCGCTTAGCGTGGCTTTAAGTCGATTTCGGTCCCCGGTAGCCAGGAATTCTCGCTCGTCTGGGATTCGAGGGAATTCGAACAGGTCCAGAGAGCCTTCCACCGCGTCTATGGCAAAGAGACGCGGCGGCACGTCTTCGCATTTCACCCGAAACAAAAAATATTGCACGTAGACGTCGGCGATGCGGCGCAAAGGTCCGCTGCGGATTCGCCAATAGAGCGCGGAAAACCCAACGGCGGAAAAGGCCCGCAACGCATCTTCCTGACTTACATTAGGCTTCAAAACGCGGATAGACCCTGCAGTCATCGACACGATTCTCGCGGCCATTAACGGAAATAAATCCACAACCCGACGACGGTGCCCAGCAACAAAAGGCTGAAAACGATGTTGATGGCATGCTCCGCTGGTGTTTCGTATGCGGGTTTGCGCATCGGCGGGCCGCCGACGGTGACAGTTTCAATTTTGTCGTCCACGGTTGCGAAGGTCAGGCCTGCCAGTTTTTTGCGTTCGGGCGAAGGAGTCATGAGGCTGACTGCGACGAGCACGACCGAACAGACCACAAACATGGCGCGGTCGGCGAGTTCCAGGATGAAGCGCGTGGCGCCCATTACGAACCCCGTAAGCAGCGAGGTGATCGCTCCTGATCCGTTAAGGCGAGGCCACAAGATTCCAAGGATAAAACAGGCGGAAATCGGCGGGCTGATGTACGCCTGGACACTCTGCAGGTAGATGTAAAGCTGGCTACTGATGTAGTGAATGAAAGGAACCCAAAGCAACCCCAGCAAGACCATGACACCGGTAGCCACACGGCCGAAATACACAAGCTGACTTTCCGAAGCCTGCGGTCGAATCTTCTTGTAAAAATCTAAGGTAGCGAGCGTGGAAGCGGAATTGAAAACCGAACTCATCGCACCCATGACAGCAGCGAGCAGCGCGGCCATGACCAGACCTACGAGACCCACCGGAAGGAGATTGAGGACCAGCGTCGGGTAGGCGAAGTCTGGCTTTTTTACCTGCTCCGGAAAAAGCGCGAAAGCGATGATGCCGGGAAGGACCAGCATGAAGACCGGCAGGATTTTGAGGAAGCCAGCAAAAATCGTTCCCGCTTTGGCGTGGCCCTCATCGCGCGCAGAGAGCACGCGCTGGACGATCACTTGGTCGGTGCACCAATACCAAATGCCGAGAATCGGCGCACCGAAAAAAATACCCGTCCATGGAAAGCTGGCGTCTGATGCAGGTTTAATCATGTGAAAGTAATCGGGCGGCACCATGGTGCGAAGGTGAGCCAAGCCGCCCACGCGTATGAGACCGATGACCGTGAGTGCGACGGCACCGGTAATGAGAATCAACGTCTGAACCGTGTCCGTGTAAATGACCGCAGCCAAACCGCCCGCCACGGTATAGATTCCGGTGGCCATGACCAGAACCACGGCTGTCTCCCAAAGTTTCCACCCGGCGACACGCTCGAGAAATTCCGGCATGGTGAACACATTGCTGCGCAGATAGAACGGCACAAACACCCAGCCGAGGATCAACAGAATGAGGCATGCCAGCCATTCAAAATGGCCGACCGCTAGACCGGAGGAGGCGCCAGTGCCGGAGAGGCCGATGAAGTGCTCGGTGGAAATGTTGGAGACGAACAGCGAGGCGCCGATGAAGAACCAACCGACGTTGCGCCCCGCAAGGAAATAGTCTTCGGAGGTACGTTCGCGCCGGGCAAAATACATGCCGATGCCAAACACCAGCGCGAAATAGAATCCGATAATAATGATATCCGGTGTAGCCAGAGCCCGGTGACCCGTCTCAACCAGCGACGCGTAGAGCATCCACTCCTCCTGTCCGTCCCAGCGGAGCAACCACGCCCTCCGAGCGGCGAAAAATTGTGAAGGCGAAGTCTATAACAGGTGCACTGCAGCCTCAATAACGTTTCGACTAAAGTGCCCGACGCGGACAGGAGGATTCCACACGCCCAGCAGGATTTGCGCGCGAGGCTGGTGTTGCGCTGCTGCCCAGATTTCAGGGGAGGTGCCACGTTATGGTAAGGGGGCCCTTGCCCACGGCGGCAACAGCCAGGGCAACGCCTGGAACACCATCACAAACCGCGTGCAGGACATGGTTAAGGCAAACATAACTATCGTCGAGGCTGTCGCCGGAAGCCTTGAGTGCTGCCTCGATTTGCGTCCACCAGCGAAAGAACACTGCTGTTTGCTCCTGCGGTCTCGCAGCATAGAAGTCTCGTTGTGCGGCAGGCGGGAAATAATTGTTGAGGATGGTCTCCATGTCCGGCACAGGCCGAATCACCTCGACATCGACCCCCACGATGCTCTCGGCCGACCACGCGATGGCACACCAGTCCTCACAGTGCGACAAGTTGAATTGAATATCTCCGCCGAGTATTCCAGGTTTTCCATTGGAAGCGCCGAGGATCGGCACGGCTTCGGGCGCGCAGTTCAGCGGCACGGATAGCACCTCGCGCGCCAATTTCCGGGCCGCCAAGAATGCGCGGCGCTGAGCAAGAGAACGTATCTCTGCCGCACGCTGGATCTCCGTGTCCGCCAGCGCCTTTGCGGGATTCGAGTCCGATAGGAGTTCGTGCACTCTGCGAAGGTGGACTGCCGCGTTGAGGGGTCTGGGCCACCTTATGAACTTCTTGAGATTCATCGTCGCACGCACGCGAGAGAGTGCCAGCCCAGTCTGCAGCAAGGGCGAGCCTCACGTCTTTCAGGGTACTGGAGCCGTCCGCTCAGCTTGAGGAGATGACGCATGTATCCACTCCGATGCTCCAGATCGAATCAAGCTGGGTTGCGTGTTTTGCTGCTGAGTGGCGATCTGAATTGGGCATGAAAGCTGGTTCTGCAAGGCAATGCACTACGCAGCGTCTGGACTTAAAGCTGACACGAGCGAGCTGGGCGGGACAGCGCAAAAGCTAGCGCAAGGAAGTCGCGCCCCGCAATCCGGTAAACCCTTTACATGCACCTGAGTCGAATGCAGGAGAAACTGCAGAGATTCTTTGTAATCCCAGTCCACGAGGCCGCGATTCCAGAGCGAAATGCAAGAGGAGACGGTGTAAAGATTAAAGACGTGGACGCGAAGAAATCAGGAAAAACCCTGCTTTTCTTGACTTGTGGATTGTGGTAGCTTCGAGTGTCGGTTAATAGCAAAAGGTTTTTGTACCTGTCCATCGGTTTTGTCCGCCCGGCCCGCAACTCAACCGCTCGCTCCCCGTGGACGTCCACCGTGCGGAAAAGATGATTCCGCACATGTCTTCAGGTTGCCGAGACTCATCCGAGCGGCGTTTCGTTAACTTGCAAACGAAGCTTGTCGATCCCCAGCGTTTCCAACAGGAGCCAAGAATACTCAGCAAGGTTACTGTCACAATCGAATTGCCCGGCTGCTTTGTGAACTCCGGCCTACATACCAACGAGTGAATCACGCGGACCGCGCCACGGTCGGTTACCCAGATCGAGGTGAAACAGGTCTTCGAGGTTGGCAACAGTGGACCTTTCTCATAACCAAATTGCGCGCTGCTGATTTCCACGCAGACGCAATGACCATGCTCATGCCCCTGGCATATCCATCAAATCGTTCAGTTTTCGTAACTGCGCATTCCAGAGACAGGACCAGGCACCAGTGACCCATGAAAAGCAGCGCAAAACAAATCGATAATCACGAGAACCGTTCGTGGACCGTCCCCGAGAGCGAGTTGTTTCGGGAGTTAGTGGCGCACTTGCGGCTAAAACGCGCTTTGTTGCGCGAGGACTGGGCCCAGCGCGTCCACAATGCCCAATTGCTTACGGCCATGACAAGCGAAGAGATTCTCAGGGAAACCACCGCCATCTACGACAATTACGTTCGGGCTTTGGAAACCGGCAGCGTCAGGGATTTGCAAGCCTACGCGCGGGATTTGTCCCGGCGCATGATCCACCGCGGCGTCGAAACCCATGAAGTGCTCGGCATTGTTCTCCTGCTGCGGGACGTCCTGGCGCGCTCGCTTTTTAAGAAATATCACGGGAGTTTTGAATTGCTCAGCCGCGTGTTCGATGCCTATGAGCCGGCCGCCAATCGTATTGCCCACACCGTCGCCGTCAGTTTCGTCGAGCAGCGCGAGCGCGTGATTCGCCGGCAGCAGAAAGCCATTCAAATTCTTCACGTGCAAGAGGAAGAACGAAAACGTATCAGCCGTGAACTGCATGACGAGGTTGGTCAGGCCCTAACGGCCATCAACACCCACCTCGCCCTCGCGAAGCGCGCCCGCCTCGGAGACCACGACGCGCAGTTGCGGGCGGGAATCGCCGAAGTCGAAAAACTGCTGCTTGGGGCGATTGACAGAATGCACAGCTTTGCCCGGGACTTGAGGTCCGCGGCGCTCGACGATCTGGGGCTCTTGCCTGCCCTGCGTTCTTATCTCAAAGACTATGCCGAGCGCACAGGGTTGCTTGTGCGTTTTGAGCGAGCCTGGCAGGATGTTCCACTAACCTCTGAGCAGAAGACCGCGCTCTTTCGCATCGCTCAGGAAAGCCTCACAAATGTAGCTAAACACGCGCAAGCTACCGAGGTTGTGGTCACCTTGGGGCTGGTCAAAAATGGAATCCAGCTGCGCATCAAAGACAACGGAAAGGGTTTTGCTGTACGGCGGCAGCGATCTGTGGCGGAAAAAAAGAGGCTGGGTTTGCTAGGAATGCAAGAGCGCATGCGGCTTGTGAATGGACGCTGCATCGTGCAATCCGCGCCGGGCCGCGGAACTACTGTGAGGGTGGAGATTCCCCTGCCTGCCCAGCGGCAATCCGTCTGCTCGAAAACTGTTTCCCTCGAGAGTGAAGGCTCTCGAGCTTACTAGCTTGTGCGAGGCTCTATGCAAAAAATCACCGTATTGCTTGCAGACGATCACACCGTCGTGCGCCGGGGACTCCGCTCCTTGTTACAGACAGAAAGCGACATTGAAGTTGTAGGCGAGGCCGAGACAGGCCGGCAAGCGGTGCAACTTGCGATCGCCCTCAAACCCGATGTGGTTTTAATGGATATCGCCATGCCGATGCTCAGCGGCCTGGAGGCCACGCGGCAAATCGCCAAACTAGCGCCTTCTTCGCGCGTCCTCATTCTGTCTTCTTATAATGATGACGAATACGTCCACGAGTTGACTGAGGCTGGTGGCGCTGGCTACTTGTTAAAGCAGGCCGACTTTACCGACGTCGTCAGGGCCATCCGCGAAGCCAAGAAAGGCAACGCTTTCTTCAGTCCGGCCATTTCCAGGCGCCTTACGGATCGTTATCGGGAAACTATCGTGGGCGGGGTTCTGGTCAAGAAGCGCACGGACCTGTTAACTTCCCGCGAAGTGGAAGTCCTCCAACTAATCGCCGAGGGGGAGAGCAACAAACAAATCGCAGCCGAGCTGGGCATCAGCGTCAAAACCGTGGAGAGACACAGGCAGAGACTCATGGACAAACTTGCGATCCATGACATTGCCGGACTAACGCGGTACGCAATTTCGCGGGGCCTCGTGGAGATGCATGTTGTGGCTCCCAAGGGCTCGCTTCCTTCTCCATAAACTGAAAAGAGGCCGTCCGGTCTGACCGAGCGGCCTCTCTCAAACTGCGAGTTGTTATCGTTTGCTTTAAAAAATGATGGTGCCGGCTGCCAACTGGCTACCTGCTGTTAGCATACTGCCTGGGGCCAGCAGAGTTGCTTCCTGCACTGTAGTGGTGGTTGGCAAAGTGGTCGCGGCGGAGACGTTGGCGCCGTTGACCATGCTGCCCGTTATGACCTTGGTTCCCGCAGCGAGTTGACTGCCGCTTGCAACGAGCGCGGGACTCGCCACCGAAACCGCTCCTGCGATGGTCGTAGCTCCCATTATCGTGACGCCCAACACCAACGAACTCCCGTCCGCAAGGGATGTGTTGGCTGCAAAGAAGCTACCTGCACTGAGGCTACTGGCTGTTTCTATGCGAGTATCCTGATCCAACATGGTACCCGCGGCCATTCCAACATCGTTGATCACGCTTCCGGCGGCGACAAAGCTGCCAGCTCCCAGTACGCTGCCTACTGCTATAGTGCTAGCGGCGCCTATCTGTGTGCTGCCGCAAGGAATAATGCCAGTCGCTACCGTACTCCCGGCGGCGATGGAGCTGCCCGCCGATAGAGAGGAAACGATTATGATGGGAGTGTTCGAAGTCAGCGTGGTTGTCGCTTCAAAGGTTATTCCGTTCACGTTACTGCCCGCGTTAACTACGGTCCCTGCCGCCAAAACGCTGCCCGGTTCAACACTGCTTCCGGCGGCGAGAGTTGACCCTGATCCGAGTACGGTACTACCGGCAAAAGCAGACCCTGCGGCGAGCTTTGATCCTGCAGTTAGGACCGTATTAGCAGTAACCATAGCGACGTGGCTCAGAGTCACTCCTTTTCGTGCCACCGCAGCACCATTCAAGACGCTGCCAGGGGCGAGAAAGCTCCCCACTGCCAACTCGCTATTCTGGGCGACCGACATGCTGTGTCCTATCAAAGTTGTTCCGTTTACCATGGTGCCGCCAAGCAAAGTCGTGTTTCCGGCCATGACCACCGTTCCGCTACCACATTGTCCATAGGTGGCAACCGGCAATAAGCCGATGGGAACGATGGCAGATAAGAGCACGGCCGCCATTAGCGTGAGTGATTTTCTTTCGAGCAGATTTCGCTTGCGCATGTTAACCTCCGTTTTCCCTTTTTCTAATGACTGTGTCCTGAGGTCTTAAGGAGCCAGTTTTCCCGCCCCACTCGCTTGAACTCGATTTGGTTCCGCAGTCACTTGAACTTAGGTCGCCTCATTCACACACAGATTTACCAATAGGGACAGGTGAGGCTTGCGGCTATCCCGCAGGCCTCTTCCCATCCAGTGTGGCTGAGCTGGTTGGTGTTGCTGTTATTCGAACTAACTAAGGTAGGTGGGGTCCCTAGATAACCATCGTGCTGGCTGCCAAAACAGAGCTGGTCGCGACGCTGCTGCCCGAGCTCAGAACTGTGGAGCCCGTGACCACGGTAGCCGAGCTGAGGACGGTCGCCGAGGAAACGCTGGCGCCGTTCACCACGCTGCCCGCCGCCACAACGGTGCCCGCTGCCAGCGTGCTGCCGGACGCGACGATTGCCGTGTTAGCAACCGCAACGGAACCGGAGGTGAAGGTGGTTCCGGCGATCATCGTGCTGGTGACCAGCGCGCTGCCTGCCGCCAGGGTCGAGTTCGCAGCGATGATGCTGCCGCCGGACAAGCTGGTGGCCGCTACGATCGCCGTGCTGGCAGCAAAAGACTCGCCACCGGAAACCGCGACGGCGTTAACGATGCTGCTGGATGCCGCAAAGCTTCCGGCTCCCAGGACGCTGCCTTCCGCAATCGTGGTGGCACTCACCACGCTCGAACCGGCCGCGATGGCTGTGCCGCTCGCGAGCGAACTGCCTGCCGCGATGGTGCTGCCGGCCGCCAGGGTGGATGTTCCGGAGATGGTCGTTGCTGAAACCAGTGTGCTGGCCGCGCTGAAGCTGTTGCCGTTCACCACGCTGCCCGCCGCGATTACGCTGCCGGCTGCCAACGTGCTGCCAGCCTCAATCGAGCTGCCAGCCGCCAGGGTTGTCCCCGCAGCCAGCATTGTGCTGGTGGCCAAGGTGGAACCAGCTGCGATTGTGCTGCTGGAGGCCAGTACCGACGAGCTGTTGACGAAGGTGGCTTCCGCAAGAACGGTGGTTGATGCTACCGACGCACCATTCACCACGCTGCCCGCCGCGATTACGGTGCCAGCTGACAGCACGCTACCGGTCGACACCACCGTGGCCCCGGCGACGCTTGTGGACCCCGCAACAATAGTGCTGCCCGAGACTGTCGTGGCTCCGGCGATCGTAACTGCTCCGGAAGCCAGCGCGACGCTCTGCGCCTGCACTGGTACGGGGAATTGGGACAGGCACAACAGCCCCGTCATCAAGGCTGCTGCGACTATTTTCCCTATCTTAGTACTCATCTTGTTTTCTCCTTGAGCTTGACTTTGCGCTGCGGAGCGAGCTTCCACCCCACAATCCGCGCACGGGCTGAAGGCGGGCTCATTTTAGGCAAGTCTTTTCGACTCAAGTAAGTGGGAAAAACCCGCGCCCCAATGGGTTCTTGACCCCAACAAACGAGGGCTTGTCACCCTAACGCATCCAAAACAAACAATACTTTCCTTAAGAGGCCGCTGAAGCCACCAGAAGCGTAAAAAAAGGCTGAGCGGAACAGCAGAACTGCCGGTCATGTTGGACTTGTAGGGTCCTTTTTGGTTCGTGGCGGGGCTATTTGAAGAGATTGCTAAGGCGAGCGGTTGGGTAGGCCGACTTAGATGGAATTCTTGACTTCGAGGCACCGAACACGCGGACTTTACAAGGTTGCAGATGTCCGATGCCTCTCCCCCAGCTAGTGTTTCATGGACGAATGGTTAGGTTGACGTTGATCTCATGCATCGTGCTTCCACCGAACCCAAGGATGGTTACGGAATATGTGCCTGCCGGCGCAATCGAGAATGTGCTAAAGGTCAGCGTGCTCTTGCCGGAGGCTGGATTCGGGCTGATGGTTGTGAAAACTCCGGGTGGTGGATTCAAGACGAACAGAAAGACCGCGCTGTTGAAACCACCTTCCGGAGTAATTGTGATCGTGCTTGTTGCCGCAGAGCCTTGTGCCACCGATACATTGCTCGGCGAGGCCGAGAGCAAGAAGTCCGGTGAAGACGAAACTGGCGCATTGACTGTGAGGCTGATTTGCGTGCTGTGTGTCAAACCGCACGAGCAGGTGGCGGTGACGGTTACTGTGAACGTTCCAGTAGATGCAGAGGAACTCGCAGCAAGCGTGAGAGTGCTCGAAGTAGCAGTAGCACTGGGGTTGAAAGAAGCCGTTACGCCGTTCGGCAGACCCGAAGCAGAAAGAGTTGGGCTGCAGGCGAACCCGTTCTGCGGCGTGATCGAGATAGTGCTGGTTCCCCTGGAGCCTTGCGTAATCGCCCGGCTGCTTGGCGACGCGGAAATTGAGAAATTGGCGGAACTGGAAGGCCCGGTGCATGGCGACGTCCCGGCATTGACCGTAAGGCTGATCGTGGTGGTGTGCGTCAAGCTGCCCGCCGTACCAGTGACGGTCACAGTTGCCGTCCCGGTAGCTGCACTGGAGGTTGCTGTGAGCGTCAAGGTTGTCGAGCTTGTTGCCGGATTTGGACTGAACGAAGCCGTCACACCGCTCGGCAAGCCTGAACCCGACAGAGACACGCTGCCATTGAAGCCATTTGCCGGCGTGATGGTGATCGTACTATTGCCGCTTGATCCTTGCGCGATGGTTAGGCTGTTTGGTGATGCAGACAAAGAGAAATCCGGCTGACTTGGAGGCGGTGGTGCCGATCCCGTCCAGTTTTTCACCAGATTGGCGGCGTTGATGGTGCCGATTCCGGTAGCGAAGTCCCAGCCCGCTCTAGTGCCAAAGGATGCCTGGAACGAGCTGTTCGAAGTGGAGAGCACGCCTTGGAAACCAGAAGGCGTGTAACAGTTGTTGGAGCCTGTGCAGTCCACGTCCATGTCGCCTCGGGTGACATCGTAAAAAATGCAGGAGCTGCCCACCGTGTTTCCATTGGATGAATTACAGGCGCTGCTTCCGCTAGAGCCGTACTCGCTTGCCCCAAGCTTGTAATACACAGGATTCGGATTCCCCTGGCGAGTTCCGGTGCTCTGGTTCACGAGGGCCTGGATCCCCGCGAGGATGGGCGCGCCAAAAGAGGTTCCACCGGCGCCGGACCAACCGCTCGGGTTGCCGCTGCAAAGTGCCCCGCCGCTGCCGATATGGGACCAACAAGTTATGTAGTAATGAGACCAAAGACCATTCGCTGCAAACATGGAAACGTCAGGAAGGTCTCGCACACCGTCATTTGGATTACCAAAGACAGATTGCCAGGATGGCTTTGCCCACCCCTTACAGCTTCCGCTTGCGACTCCGCTGATGGACGGCAAGCCGGACGCGCAGGCGCTAGGTCCACCTCCGCCTCCCACTGTGGTCTCGAAGTGTTGCTGAGCGAGAGGACTGTTGCAGAAGCCACTCGCGCCGAAAGTTGTCGAGTACCCTTCGAAACTTGCAAGCAGCGAACTCGCGCAGGAATTGTCCCAGGGAATTTCCGGCACGTAGGAAAGTGCGGAAGAAAATGTGGAAGAGTTGGTCGAGCTCCAATAAGTGCTGTTCGTGTGGGAGAAAGTGTCGCTGAAGTCCGTCCCGCCCACCGCTACATCGTACGGACTGGAAGCTAAAGCATTGACCGCTATTCCGTGCGTGGCTGCCGAAACGTTATTGTCGCAACTAGCGGCTCCGCTGTCTCCCGCGGCGACGAAGACCGATACGCCTTCACTAACTGCCTGCTGATACACCGAATTAAATGCGGAATTTGACGCTGACCCGTTCTCTGGCTCGCATGCGCTGTAGCTGATGCTCACAATGGCCGGTGGCTGGCTATTCGCATTGACAAGGTTTTGAAGAGCGATCAGGCCGCCGAAAGTGGTCGATGTATCGGCGCAAGTGGCCATCATGATGGCAGCGCTTGGAGCTGCCGCCGAGGCCCATTCCGCGTCCAGAATGGCCTCAAAGTCGTTCGGCGACGCGATACCCGGATCGCTGCAATTCCCGGGGTGAACGGTCCTGAGTGAAGCGGAGGAGAAGGAGGAAAGACCAAAAGTAGAACGGAATGTGTTCCAGTCGGAGGTGCTGAAGAGATTCGTGTCTTCAATGAGCACGATGGTTTGGCCTTGTCCGGAGATGCCGGAGTTAAATAGGGGGTTCAAGTTGTAAATGGTGGCCAAATCGCCGGGCACCATTCCATATTCCGTGCCGCCTGGTTTGCCCGGGAAGGTGAACTGCGCGCTCGGCCCGCGCATTTTGTGCGCCGCGTGCGGTGGGAAATCGTGGAGCGAGACAATGCCTGTGACAACCTGTGCGAGCGCCTCGGGAATCTGCGGTTCGCTCAGATTGCCGATGTGATGGGCTCCCTGGACGTCGAGCTTGCGAATCTCGGTATGAAAAGCCGCGCGCACCTGCGAGGCGCTTCCGGAGAAGTCAATCAGCGTGTGGCTGGGATAGACGGAATTGATCTTGAATCCGTAAGATTCGAGCCAGCGCGTTACAGCGTCAATATCCTGCTGGGCTACGCCGAACCTTTGACCAAACTGCAGCGCGGTGAGCCATTGGTGGAAGTTCGGGGATTTGGGATCGTGAAGATCGTCGATGAATTTCTGAAGCTCCCTTTCCAGCTCAGGCGGGCGCTGCAACTGGAGCAGCATATGTTCCATAGGAAAATCTTCCGCGACCGCTCCGAGATCATTGGCAGCGTTGGCCTCGGGGCGCACGTTGCCTCGAATCGTCACCAACTTTGCTTCATCAATGTTTTGAGTAACGAGAGAGCGCGCGCGCCTCACGGGTTGCGCGCTTTCAGTGCGCGCAAACTGGGAGCTACCTGCGAGTGCCAGAATGCCTCCAAGGACACACGCGAGTCTCGGCTTTATATGCATAAATCGAGGTCTCCTTAAACGAAATGCCAGCGAAGTCTCGCTGACTGCAGAACTGGGGACAAACTGCGCCGTCGTAGCAGGAGCCCTGTTAACGCACCAAAACACAAATGAACACACAGGCCCCGATGGCCGAGATCCACGGCAGGGCTGGGTAGTCGGAGAGTGAGCGGGTTACCAGCTTGAGGAAGGAAGATGGAACGCCCCAGTTGCAGACGCTTTAATAGCTTGACGAAGATTGGAAGTCAACGCGCAAAGAAGGAAGTTTCATGTAATTCTAATCCTACATCATGTGGGAATAGGCCTACATGCTCTGGCAAAACTCGTACCGAAATTCCCAAGTCCTCCGGAGGGATTGCGAGGGAAACAGGTCTACACTTTATTCGTAATGCTTCGAGTTTTCGAACCGACATGACCTCAACCTGAATCGGGTGTGCGTCACAACAGAAGGAAGAGCGCACATTCCAAATGCGGGGCTACCAGAATGCGAGAAAATTTCGGGGAAACGTCTCCTTCGAGTGAACCACTCCGTTTAGCTCATCCTCGCTGCCGAGAGGATTTACCCAGGGGTTCGTTGACAAGTATAACTGATGCCTCTCAAAGGCCGCTCTTGGGTTGGAGGAACGGCTGTGGCACAGGGTCGTAACCGTATCAGAACTTAGAAGCTTCTTGAACCTACGATTCAAGCTGACAAAGCGCGCTTCCCTATAGGCCTGCTTTTGGGCCAAGTAGAAACGTCATATTGGCCTTATGGGAGTCGCAAACGGTTTTTCGCAACCTATTGGGTATAAATGAGTTATAGGATAGGAAGCACCATGTACTTGTATTTGCACAGCGCGATTGACTTGTAATGGTACAACACAATATACTTGCAGCTGCCCGACACAATATACTTGTAATGGGTGACGAAAGACGGGAGGCTTCATGCCTTCGCCAAATGAAAAACTCGCTGAATCCCTTGATGCTCTCAAGGAGCTCCAGCGGGGCAACCGACGGGTGTTCCGTTCCGACGACCTAAGCCGGGTTCACCGCGAACGGCTGATGGAGAACGGTTTCCTGCAGGAGGTCATGAAGGGGTGGTTGATTTCTTCGAGCCCAGACGCGCAGGCTGGCGAGAGCACTCCTTGGCACGCGTCGTTCTGGGAATTCTGCGCACGCTACTGCGACGAGCGCTTTGGCGACCAATGGCACCTGTCGCCGGAGCAGTCCCTTTTTTTGCACGGCGAGAGAACGGTGATCCCGGATCAACTGGTTGTGCACAGTCCAAGAGCGACGAATAACGACATCCAGCTGCTGTTCGGCACAACGCTTTACGATCTGAAAGTTCCGGAGATGCCCCCGAGCGCGGCCCTCATGGTGAGGGACGGACTGCGTTTGTTTACGCCGGCAGCCGCGTTGGTCCGTGTGCCGGAATCATTTTTTCAGCTGTATCCCCTCGAAGGGCAAGTGGTGATGGCGAGCCTCGCTGACGCCTCGGATCTGCTTCGCTTTCTCTTGAACGGCGGCCATTCCGCGAAAGCCGGTTATCTCGCCAAAGCTCTCCGCCAGACCGGGCGTGGTGAACTCGCGGACGAGATTCTTCGCGCGATGCGGGGTGCCGGATACGATGTGCGCGAGAGCAGTCCCTTTGAAGCCGGACAGATCTTTCACAGGCCAAGCCGTGGCGCCGCTCCGATCGTGGGGCGCGTGGAGATGCTTTGGGAATCGATGCGCGGCAAGGTCCTCGCCGGGTTCCCGAAACCGTCGGGACTTTCGGTAGACAAGGAAGCGTATCTTCGCTTCGTCGACGAAATCTATCGGACGGACGCCTATCACTCGTTGTCCATTGAGGGTTACTCCGTCACGCCTGCCTTGGTTGAAAGAGTGCGGCAGGGCGGCTGGGATCCTGAGCATGACGCTGGTGATCGCCGAAATCGCGACGCCCTCGCGGCGCGAGGGTACTGGCAAGCATTTCAACTCGTGAAAAAGGAGGTAGAGAAAGTGATCGCCGGTGAACACCCTGCCACGCTTGCGCGCGCTGCCCACAACCACTGGTATCGCGAGTTGTTCCAGCCTTGCGTTACTGCTGGGTTGCTCGAACCGGGGTCATTGGCCGGATACAGAAACCTACCCGTGTATCTGCGCGGGTCGCGCTACGTTCCGCCGAGGTGGGAAGCGGTCCGCGAGGCCATGCC
>QHYJ01000058.1:20178-26155 GCA_003223255.1 Acidobacteriota bacterium
TGATGAATGTGATGCTGGCTTCGGGCGGCTATCCTTGGACCGTGATTCGCGTGATAGATCGCAAATCTTATCTGAGCGCTCTGGACCGCGCCAGCATCGAGATGGACATCCATCCGTTCACAACCTTTATCGTCCGTCGCGTGCAATGGCGCCTTGAGCAGCACAACTTGACATTTCCTGCCCCTATGGAGAGTCTCGTACTCGGGCGTGACATTGTGCTTTTCTACGGGCAAGACGGCGAAGCAGTCGTGCGGTGTGCCATCAGCGGGGAAGCCTTGGATCATCACTTCCAGGGAGACGGTAAGGACAAACTTGAAGTATTCCGAGCGAACCGCCTGGCGATCGAACAAGAACTACGGCGGAGATACCTTGCTGGCGATACCGAAGTGGATGGGTCTATTCTTATTCGCTCGGGCGATCTGCCTTAGTGACGAATTGCAGCTCTGAGACCGGCGTGATCCCCACTCCCTTTCAAGGCAACGGGGAAAATTATCCGAAGTAACTGGAACGAAATGGGTTTGGCTCCGCGGGCTGGATTCGAACTAGCAACCCTTCGGTTAACAGGGTCGCGGGCAAAATTCCAATTCCAAGTGCCGCATCTGGTGTCGCTTAGTGCAGCGATGCTAGCTGCGGTTCCAGCGCGTGAGAGTCCCGCCGGTGGATATTGCCTAGTTACCGCCGTAGTTATACCTGGCGTCGAAGAGGACAACCAATCCGATGGAAGCCGAGGAGTAAAAGCCTCGGTCGGCCGGGAAATTTCTGGTCGGATCCGCCAAAGGAGGCGAGCTACTCGACAGGCCATAGCGATGCAAACCAGTGTAGCCACGAAATACCGGAGCCCACCGGAAGCGGATGGTGGGGTACTTGGGAGTGCCGAGCCGGACTGGGTACGCGCAGCCGATAAACTCCCCGGAGTCGTAGGGAATCATCGACTTCCTGCGTTCGCTCCGAGGAAGAGCGTTTTCTTAGAAAGTCAGCTTTAACCGGGCTGAAACGCTTCTCGGCGGTGCAACTGCCGTACCGGAAAAGATGCTCGCAAAGTTGATTACGTTGAGGCGATCGGTCAAATTGGGCGATTGAGTTTGAACAAAAAAAGATCGAACTTTTCTATCTCAACTCTCGCAGAACCGAGCATGAAGAAGTTCGTATTCCTCTGCCTTCTCTCGTTCAGCCTGGTCAGTTCGAACGGTTCCACCACGCGCAAGGTGGTGGGCGATGGCGTCGTCATTGAAAACGTCACGCTCATTTCTCCCGAACGGGCGCAACCCGTCGCCCACACTTCCGTCGTGATTCGCAACGGGCGCATCGCGGAGATTGCCGCGGATTTGGTCGCCGGCCCGCATGCCACGCGCATCGACGGCCGCGAGCGGTTCCTCATTCCTGGGCTCATCGATTCGCACGTCCACGTCGGCGACATGACGCTCCTCGACGACGATGCCGCTGCCGCGCATCCCGAGCTCGTGCAAGCGTATCGCGCACAGCTTCCGCGCTCGTATCTGGCCTTTGGTTTCACCACCTTCGTCGATCTGAATCTGGGAAAGGAGACGCTGTCCTGGTACAACGCTGCGCCACTTCATCCTAATATCTATCATTGCGGACCTGCGGCGCATACCGTCGGCGGATACGGCGCGCAGCGCGTCCCCAAGGACGCGGCCACGGCGAATGCCGCCAACGTTGTGTATGAAGCCGCGCAGACAAAGAACTGGCCCGCGAACCTCGACCCGCGCGACTACACGCGCGCCCGCGCAGTCGATCGCGTCGTTGCGGCCGGGGGCGTCTGCGTGAAGGTCTTCGACGAGCCCGGTTTTGGCGGCGTGTTTCACTGGCCGGTGCCCAGCCCCGAAACGCTTGCGGCTCTGCGCTCGGAAACTCGCCGGCGCGGGCACGCCAACGCCGTGGAAAGCTGGCACGATGCCGTCGGCGCTCACGTTGATGTGATTGCGCACGGCCTCTGGCATTGGCCCGGCGACCGCTTGCCAGCGTGCCGCCGCCCGGGCGGGCATTGCCGTTCAGCCCACCTCGCAGGTGGTTTTCGGCGAGCTCTCCATTTTCGACCGTTCCTTGCTTGACGATCTGCGCCTCACGGAAGCCGTGCCGCATGCGCTCATCGCTTATCTGAAAACCGACGAAGCAAAAGCGTCCGCACAGGCGTTAGCCGACCAATACCGGCATGCATTTGCAGCTCTTTACCCACCTGCCTCGATGGATTTCGCGACGGCAATGGCCGTCTTTCCCGCGCGCACCACTGCGACACTGCGCCTCGTGCGGGAAGAAAACGTGAAGCTTTTGTTTGGCAGCGACACGCCCTCGGGTGATGGAGGGATTGGAAATCCGGGCCTCAATGGACGTTTTGAGGTGTCACGTTTGGTGGAAGCCGGCTTGCGGCCCGCGCGAATCCTTCGCGCCGCCACGCTCGACAACGCACTGGCGTTTGGTCTGGCAAAGGATCTCGGCACCATCCTTGCACAATAAAGGCCCGTCAGCGTAAAGAACTCAAACTAAAGAGCCAACTCCGAAAGGTTCTGGAGAAGAAGCATGACTTTCGTCCGTGGCACTTCAATGAAATACGAGATCGAATGAAGGAAAGAGCTGCGTCAACTCCCTGGATAGCTGGATAGAATGAGAGTATTGGTCGGCTTTACGCCTGGATAGCTGGATAGAATGAGAGTATTGGTCGGCTTTACGCCTCTTGCGCGGCCAGCTTTCCGGTTTCTGCACCCGGCCGGTTGAGTCGGACATGCACGTCAGACGCGGCCTGTCACTTCATCGTGGCTGCGACGCGAAGAATCTGCCTTTGGATGGAAGAGCGCAAGTCCTTATGGGAGGAGTTCCGCCGGTTCGGCAAGCGATACCTTTAATTACCTGGATAGCTGGATAGAATGAGAGTATTGGTCGGCTTTACGCCTCTTGCGCGGCCAGCTTTCCGGTTTCTGCACCCGGCCGGTTGAGTCGGACATGCACGTCAGACGCGGCCTGTCACTTCATCGTGGCTGCGACGCGAAGAATCTGCCTTTGGATGGAAGAGCGCAAGTCCTTATGGGAGGAGTTCCGCCGGTTCGGCAAGCGATACCTTTAATTACCTCACTCCATACTCCTGATATAACTTATGGTATCACGCAGGTCACCGGTTTCACTGGTGTCAGAGATGTGTGGACTTTGGCTTGGTTCTGACGCGGTACGGCCTGGAACGCCTTCTGCATCGTCTGGCATTGTCACAAATCGGGACCAATTCATTCTGAAGGGTGCACTACTCTTCGAACTGTGGACGCATCGTCCGTAGTGTTTTCCGAGAACGAGCCAAAGCCAAGGTAAGTTAAAGAGGGCGTGAGTAAAATACAGCACACTCGAAAGACAGGAATCGATCTCGGTGGATTCCCCGCGAAGGAACATTACCATGCCCAGACTAACGAAAAAGGCGTGGCTTGGTTACCGGAGTCCGAAGCACGCTCAGTTCCGCTCATGGGTGCGCGTGAAAGAATACGTTAATTCGCAGCCATAATTTAAATTTAGTTCAATTTGGTTTGCAACGCCGGAGAAAAAAATACAAACATATGTAAAGCCATGTATCTCGGTTCGAGGCGATCGCGTGTGCTGCCGACGGACGGGCAGGTTGCCTCGCCGTTTCTCGAGTCGCCCAAAAGGCCCGTCATCCGCTCCTCGGCACATTCGACTGCAATGTAAACAAGATCGCGGCGCAGTAAAACTGGCGAGCGCACCACGCCGGCGAGGCTGCAGCAAACAGCGACCTCAGCGGATGCAGCTTCGCAGTGCGGCTAGTCAGTTTATCGTCTCCGGCCCGCCGTCATCTTCCTCGTCGGATAGATCCTCGAACCAGGGCTCGATCGGCTTCGCTCCGGGCGGTGGCGGCGAATACCGGATCCAGGTTGCGAGTTCCGAGACACTCTTCGTCCACTCATCGAAAGTAGCCTGGAACGTCCGCGCCAGCCTTCTAAGCTCTACTTGCGGGCTCCTCTCCGCCTCGTGGCGGCCGGGATTGTCCCAGACGCGGGGCATACGAACTGTCCGGAATCCGGAGATCGTTACGCCATTCAGGGAAGCGACGCCGTCGAGCTTAAAGTGGACTTGCACATCGAGATCCCCGTGCCCGCCAAGGACAGCCACGATGCGCCCATTCTTCTCCTCGATTTCACTGAAGGCTGCATGAACCGTTTCCTCAACGGAAGCAGTCCAGGCGCCGAACACGCGGGGCTCCGGCAGCGACGTCGTCGAACCATAGGGTAGACTCGCGTGGAGCGCGAGGTCTACCCGCTTCCACCGCCGCTCGGTCCTAGCCGGGCGCTTCCTCCTGCCAATGAGTTCCGTAAGGAGGTCTTCTTCGCAAGTGTGCGCCCGAGCCGCGTCCGCGGGGCTCCAGTAGAAGCTGATCGCAGCCGAAACGTGGAAGGGTTCCGCGCTCCGAGGTACGGTTCTGTAGATATAGACCTTCCAGCGCCGCATGGTATCCGCGAGGTCGACAGTCTCAACGGGCCGATCGACGCCGCGGAAGAAGAGACCAGCGTCCTGAAGAGCATCTTCGAGTTGGTCACGGAATTCCGCATAGCGCATGTTGCCTCCTGAGCGATTCGATTAAGGTAGCATGGGCACGCGTCCGCATAACACACGCGATGCGAGCTGCGGTTCGGCCATGGACGCATCAGTGAGCTTCCGGCAAAAAGGTCTGGAACGGACGCGTTCAACCGAATGTTTCAAGAAGGGCGATCCGCCGAGTGCTCAGTGTTGACACGGCGCGCGTCGAGTTTCTCTAGATATGCACGAGACCAGTGTCGCTCATCACGACCTTCCGTGTCACGCCGCGATGACCTGTTCACTCGTCCTGATCCCGTTAAGCATCTTCGAGGCCTGCTCAGCGTTCACCCATGTTATGGACTGCATACTCGCGGGGTCACCTTAAAGCGACTCGTTCCACCGGAGGCTTCAGCGCCGCATTTTTGAGGTTCAAGACAAGCCTCCCAAATGCACCGGGGAAAATGGCGGACATTGGTGGCTGAGCCCTAGCACAGACTTCCCTGCTAAGATCCTGAAATAGGGGGCGAGGGCACCATGACCTTGGCAATCGGAGAAGCAAGGACTACTGGAGGCTGGTGTTGCAAGGCTCTCCTGAGTGGATGCGCTACATGGTGTACGGATTTTTTGGGTACGCTTTTGTGAACTTCGCTCTCTTCATCTCCAAGGTTCCAACCGGGTGTGGTGGTGCAAATCCACCTGCGATAGTTTGGCGAGGATTCTCAGGTCACTGGATGCTGTTCTATTCCGCTGCGCTGGCGACTCCGTATCAGCAGCGAAAGCAAGTGAGAGTGTCCGGCGCTGCCTGAATGGACACGCGGTGCCCCCGACCGCGAACTTCTGCTCCCGCTGCGGCCAGTCCATTATGCACACCTGACAGGAACACGGAGTATCATTTTGGCTTCTAACAATCGAGAGCATGCGGCAGGGATAGAATCGTCGTGCGACTTGCATTCACCATTCTGTTTCTTAATGTATTGGCCGGGCTTCCTGCGTGGCGCAGGAGGCGCTTGCCATCGGGCTAAAGGGACCAGTGCATTCGGTCCTGACCGAAGAGTTCACGAGCGAGGGCGGAGTGCGTCGTGAGCCGTCTGGCTCGGTTCTGGAAATCTACGACCGAGAGGGTTATCAGGTAGAGGGCTATCGATATAAGCCTGATGGCTCCCTCTGGGTGCACACAGTCATTGACCGCAAAGGACCGCTGGTGTCGAGAATGCAGGTGACAGGCACCGCGCCGTTCGAGAGCACTTCCACTCAGAACGACGCACGGGGACGGGTCATCGAAACGGATAGATACGACGCTAATGGAGTTCTCGTCTCAAAGTCCAAAGGCGAGTTCGTGGACGATCAACCCAATTCAAGCAGCTACCGCCATACAGAGAGCAATGCCAATGGGATCGAAAGCACGGAGGAAATCAGCGAGACTACCGACCCCAAGACCGGGATAACGCAT
>QHYJ01000058.1:26198-26999 GCA_003223255.1 Acidobacteriota bacterium
CCGATGGCTCTTACACCCAGGCTCAGCGTTCACGGCCCAACTCGGTTTGCACGGTTTGCGGTTCCAATTCTAGGCTGAGTGGAGGCACAATAAATGTGATTGTGCTGGGGATTTCCACTATTCAGTGTGATCTCGCCACCAGAGGGGGGCATGACATGACTTTGTCATTCGTTTCCACGTGCAGAGCTACAGCCATTTTCTTAGCTGCTGTGCTCTTTCTTGTCTGTACCTCCGGAGCCCAACGGGGCACGAGCGGCTCGATTGAAGGCACCATTACCGATGCTCAAGGCGGCGCCATCTCAGGTGTAAAACTCAGCGCCGTCAATTCTGATACCGGCCTGAAGCTTGAGTCCACCAGCGACGAGAACGGCATCTTTCATTTCCCTGTCGTGCCTACCGGAACTTACGTTGTCACCGCTGAGAGTAGCGGGTTTTCCCCTTACGCGGTGCGCGTCTCGGTTGCCGTCGGCGCCACCATCGATTTGCCGATCCAGTTGAAGGTGGGAGCCCAAGATACGTCCGACACCGTCACCTCGGACGCCCCCATTGTTAAACTAACACGATCATCCGTCCAATCTTCCGTCAATGAGCTTGCCGTGAGCGATCTCCCTACTCTCGGCCGCAATTTCATCAATTTCACTCTCCTTACTCCAGGCGTAGCCCCCGACGTACGCGGCGGTGACATCAGCTTTGCCGGCCAGCGCGGCACCCTCAACTCTCTCATCGTGGACGGCTCCGACAATAACAACACCTTCTTCGGCCAAACCCTGGGCCGTACCGGCTCGGGCCGCGCTCCTTACC
>QHYJ01000058.1:27097-32259 GCA_003223255.1 Acidobacteriota bacterium
TCCTTACCAGTTCAGCCAGGACTCCGTTCAGGAATTCCAGGTCAATTCAAATGCATACTCCGCCGAATACGGCAGTGCTGGCGGCGCCGTCATCAACGTGGTCACCAAATCCGGCACCAATCAGTTTCATGGAACCGTTTTCGAGTTCTTCCGCGACCGCAGTCTCAATGCCACTGATCCCATCGTCAAAGCTCAAGGTCGCGCCAAGCAACCCTATCATTTCAACCAGTTCGGCGGGAATCTCGGCGGTCCGGTTCTCAAGGATCACCTTTTCTTCTTTTTTGACTACGATGGCCAGCGCAACATCACGCAGAACTTGATTCTCCCGCTCAGCGGTTGCATCGCGCCGGCTGATGCCAACATCGCCGCCGCATGCACCTACCTGCTCGCGCGTGATGCTTCCTGGACAAGCGGTTTCAATCAGGATGTTTATCTCGGCAAGGTCGACTGGCGCATCAATTTCAATGAACTTCTGTCTGTCCGCATCAATAGTCAGCGCTTCACTGGCGCGAATCTCGAAAATGGCGGTTCCTTCAACTCCCTCGAACACACCGGCGCTTCCAACGTCACTTCCGATACCGTCTCCGGACAGCTTACTTCCACGCTTTCGCCCCGCTTCGTCAATGAGTTCCGTGCCGCCTATGTTCGTGACAATGAGCCGGGTCAGGCCAATAGCGCAAATCCCGAGGCTTCCGTCTTCAATGGCGGACAGTTACAGCTCACTGTTGGCCGGAACTTCTTTAGTCCTCGGTTCACCAAGATCAAGCGCGGCCAATTCGCTGACGTTCTAACTTGGATCAGGGGTCGCCATACTTTCAAATTCGGCGGAGACGTACTTACCGATCGGATCGCAAACTTCTTTCCAGGTAATTTTTCCGGCGCTTACACTTTCAACAGTTTGGAGGGTTTTGGTTGCAATCTCAATGGCGGAGCCGCCTCCACCTGCTTCGCCGGACCGGATGCCAATGACACATTCGTCGAGGCCTTCGGCGGCACCGGGACGACCGGGCCGACTACACACCCGAACCTCACGGAATTTTCCGGGTTTATTCAAGATGAGTGGAGGATTACTCCTGGCCTAACCCTAAACCCCGGCCTTCGTTACGATTACGAAGCTCGTGCGCAGCCATCTGTGCTCAATCCCACGGCCCAACTAGCAGGCATCCTTACCAGCCGGATCAACTCGGACAAGAATGGCTTCGGCCCGCGTCTCGGCTTTGCTTGGACACCAAATCGCTTCAATCAACGCATCGTTGTCCGCGGCGGCTATGGAATCTATTATGGACGCACTCCTTCCATCCTGGTGGGCACGGCGCATTCCAACAATGGCCTTCAGGTGCAAACGCTCACGTATCGAGGTACTTCTATTCCGTTCAAATATCCCAATACTCAGTGTGGTCCACCCACGGCAACTCCTAGCTGCCCAGCGCCCGCTCCGGGTCCTGGGGTTCCGACGCCGCCGCCGCCTACAATCTTTGTCTTCAATTCCAACTATGTGGAACCCTACACGCAACAATTCAGCCTCGGAGTCGAATACCAACTGGCAAAGGACACGGCTCTAACCGTTTCCTATCTCGGCGTACATGGTGTCCGTCTGCAGCGCACCCGAGATATCAATTTAGCCAGAGAAGTCCCAGCAACCATCGGCATCGCGGGAACCACTACGGTTTTGAATTATCTCCGGTATCCAAGCCCCACGGGGACACCCGCCACATGTCCTGCCGGCCTTTTCGTCGTCCCCTCTAGTAACACCTGTAGGCCCAATGGCAACTTCCAGCGCATCGAAGAAGTCGAAAGCAACGCAAACTCGTCCTACAACGGCCTCATAATCCAGCTCAACAAACGCTTCGGGCACAACTATCAAATCTTGGGCAGCTACACCTACGGCAAAGTCATTGACGATGTTCCGGACGCCACCTCTGTTGTTCCCTTCTCGGGCGGCGATGATGCCAAGATGGTTTCCGATCCCGGCAACATCCGCGCGGATCGCGCCGCGGGCGTCAATGACCAACGACACCGGTTTGTCCTGAGTGGAGTTTGGGCCCTGAACTACGCTCAGCGGTTTTCTGGTGTTCCCAAGCAGATCCTGGGTCGTTGGGAGCTCAGCGGAATCTTGACGGCTCAGTCCGGCCAGCCGTACTCCGCGATGGTAAATGCCGACCTGAACAATGACTCCAACCGCTCCACGGAACGCACACCTGGCATAGGACGAGATACCTTCTACTTGCCACGTACCGTTTCGCTCGACCCTCGGATTGCCAAAAATATTCAGTTCACCGAGCGACTCCGTCTCCAGCTCATCGGCGAAGCATTCAACGTCTTCAACCACACCAACATAAACGGCGTCAGCCGAACGCAGTATGCTTTCACTTCGTCGGCCGCTATCTGCGGGATCGCTGCAGCTCCCTGTTTGGCGGCGCCTCAAGTGGTGAGTTCCCGGAATTTCCCGTTCCGATTCCCAACTTCGGACATCACCCCCCGTATCGTCCAGTTGGCCGCGAAGTTCATCTTCTAAAGGACGCTATAGACTTGGGAGGATCGGGTTTTCCTGTTCGGTGAAGCAACACGTTCCACCCCGGTCCGGAATCCCGCAGACAGGTATCCTCCTAATTTGGGCGCCTGCCGCATCTTCTCTCCGGCAAAAACAGTGGCGGATTGCTTCAGATATCGAAATAAGATCGGGCTCGACGTTGCACTTGAAGCCCTTCGCGAATGCAGACGCAAGCGCCGAGCGACTTCGGACGAACTCTGGCAAGCCGCCAAGGTATGTCGTGTGGCAAATGTAATGCGCCCCTATCTGGAGTCGCTTTCGTGAGCCGGGAGAAACCCAGAAATCTTGCCGCCTCGGTTCGTCAACGACTCTTTAATCTCGCCCAAGAAAGGCGTGAGGACTTTGGCTTGGTTCTAACGCGGTACGGCCTGGAACGCTTTCTATATCGCCTGGCACAGTTACAATATCGGGACCAATTCATCCTGAAAGGCGCGCTACTCTTCGAGCTTTGGACGCATCGCCCGTATCGCCCAACTCGTGATCTTGACCTCGAAGGGCAGGGCGAAATAGCATCGCGCGAATCAAACGGTCATTTACTGAAATCATGAGCCAAGCCGTCGAGGATGACGGATTGGTTTTCGATCCCAAATCCCTCCGCGTCGCGAGAATTAAGGAAGAGCAAGAATTACGAGGGCCTCCGCGTCAATCTTGTAGCTCGCTTGGAACGTGCCAGAATCCACATGCAGATTGATATCGGGTTCGGCGATGTGATCGTGCCCCCGCCAAAAGAAATCCGATACCCCGCCCTGCTAAATTTTCCAAGCCCGTCACACCTGTCCCCGTCACACCCGCACCCTGAAAACCGCAGGGTGCGGCACCGCCTTCTAAGGCTCGGTCTGTGGCCCACCCGCCTACCTGACACCCTTCCTCGCTGTTGCTTGAAATTCGTACGACGTTCCATTCGGGGAATTGCAAAGCCTGCCGTGTTAGGATGCCACTGTATGAAGATTGCTGCGGGCCATTGGCGTTCACTCTTTCTTAATGTACACCTGGCGGGCTGGTCGCAGGTCTGTTCCTTCTCATTCTCGGCGTGACTTGATCCATTATGGCTTTTGAATCTGAAATCGACCAATTACCCCACCCACCACTTTTCAAGGTTTTTCCACAGGGTCAACCGCTCTCAATAACCACTCCGCAAATGTGGCCGCGGCGAAGCGACCTGGCGAAAATGTCCGTCTCTGCTGGATCTCCTCGAAACCGGATATTTCTTACTATTTCCTCGTCGAGGCTAAGAATAGAAGGCTACCCCGACAAGGCCCACATATCCCGCCCTCAGTGGCCGTGAGTTAGATCCGCGACGAATCGCTCCAAATCAATCGCTTCCACGCCGCTGGCGATGGCCACGGTGGCCGGGGCCGAGTGGGACTTTCGGTGCACAGTAATCAGGCGCTTCGAGCGTTTCCCCAACGCCCGGCGTAAAGAGAGAAGCGGAGCGGCCATAGCGGATCGGACGGTTTTCCCAGCCTTACATTCTATGAGCCATAGCCCAGCATTCGGTCTCGGTATGAGAAAATCTACCTCTAAGCCCTGTTGGTCGCGAAAGTAGTAGAGCTCTTTCCTCGCTCCCTGGTTCGCCTGACTCTTGAGTATTTCCGCCGCTTCCCAAAAGGTAGCAGGCAAGGCCAGAGTCACCCCAAAAGACCTTCGGCGACTTTATGAGCCGTTTCCCGAGATTCTCGAAATACGGGGGAACAATTATTACCTGGCCGGTCATCTCGAGGATATGTAGCCACTGATAGTCGGCACGCAAACTCCAAGGGGGGCGGCAAGATCTGTCTTGTTGAGAATTTGGCCGTGCCGACTGGCTAGTAGCGCCAGAAACCGACGAAACGTCACCAGGTCACGTATGTTCGTAATTGCTCGGACGTCGCGCTCCAAGTAAGTTTGGAGATAAGAAGCGAACCACAGTGCTCGGGACTTCGGACGTGCCAATACTTCTGGAAAGCCGCCGTGAAGCACATTCACCTTCGGAGTTTCCGCAACACTGAAAGGAAGAAGCTGCAGGATGGCGGCCCGGCCGGCCATCGATTCGGTGATGCCCTGCATCAGCGGGGCTTCCTGCGATCCAGTGAATAGCCACTGCCCCATCCGGCGGGGGGCCGCGTCGACGAGCGTACGCACATAACTGAGAAGTTCGGGAGCATTTTGAATTTCGTCGAATACGACAGGAGGACGCAGCTCTTCGAGGAATGTACGCGGATCACTGCGAATCCTTCCCTGAATGTCAGGATCTTCAAGGAGCACGTATTGGGCCTTGGGGAACAATTGGCGGAGGAGGGTCGTCTTTCCGGCGCGGCGTGGTCCCGTTACAACCAACGCCGGGAAATGCCGAGCTGCTTGTCGGACGACATTGCCCAAATTCCGAGGTATATACCGCATATGAGCATTTTAAGGTATAACTTTAGAATACTCAATACGCATGTTTTTGTTTTTGCCTCGAGACTTTGTAATGGGCTGGGGTCGACGCCGCAAGTGTTTATCCCACATATAGAAAGCCGCTCGAACTGATCTTCCAGCGTGTGAGAACTGAAGAATGGCTCCCCGAGCGCGGCTTGCGTCGATCCCATAGTTGCCTTGCGGTACGAGTAGACGCGATTTCGGAGAGTGGCAC
>QHYJ01000061.1:0-28949 GCA_003223255.1 Acidobacteriota bacterium
ATTCCGGAAAAACCACGGCGAACTCCTGCTCCGCCGCGTGCAACGCCGCGTAGCGGACATTCAGCAGATCGGTTCCCAGCGGCAGGTGCAGCCCATGTTTTTCCAAGATGCCGAATGGGAGCAGGCACGTCCCTTTCGATTGCTGAATCGCCGCCCGAAAATCCTCTGCGGTCAGCTCTTCCCATTTCACCGAAAGCTTCGACTGGCTGCGGGCGGGAATTATTCCGACCAGAAGGAGGAAAGCTATCCCAACCATTCTTTTCATAAACCCTCCAGGGCAACTTCGCGCGCTATTTTAGTGCCAATGCTTTCCGCTGTTCTCCTTAAATCGATTCAAAGGCGAGCCTTGGAGGGAACGAGCGAGGCGGAAGATTCCGAATCCATTTCTTCCAGGCGGCGCTTCCTGGGTTCTACGCCAAATAACAGCACGGCGACGATTTGCACAACGAGCAGACCGATGATCATCCCGAGCACTCCGCCGATCCCATAAGAGCGCAACAGCGCCACTACAAGAAATGGTGTGACCATGGTGGCGGCGCGCCCCGCCGTATTGCAGATTCCTGCCGCACGCATGCGCACATCCGTGGGAAAAAGCTCAGGCACGTAAATCGCAAAAAGCAGCGTGACCTGAATATAAATGCAAACGACCAACAGAAAACCTGTGGTCAAAAGAAGAATGGGATTGGCGATAAAGGGATAAATGCCGCCGGCAAGAATAGTCATTACCGAGGCGCCGAGGATCACGGGCTTACGGCCCAACGAATCCGCCGTGAGCGTGCCAATCGCCGAGCCCACCGGTGCGCCCGCCGACATGATGAAGGAATACAGAAAAGAACTCGCGATGCTGCGTCCTTCGGTAACGAAAAAGCTCGGCAGCCAAATCACGAAGCCGTAGATCAGCGTATTGGCCACGATCAGCGTGACCATGCCTACAACCAAGCGCGGGAACAGCACCGGATTCAGCAAGGCCGCGATGGTCCTCGTGGGCGGTCCCGGCTTGGACAAAGCCGGCGGAGGAAGAGCTCCGCGCTCACGAGCGACCTCTTCCTCGATGGACTTCATAATGGCTTCCGCCTCTTCCGTCCGGCCAATGGATTCCAGCCAGCGCGGCGATTCGGGGAGGGCTTTGCGCAGGTACCACACCACGAGTCCGCCTAGCCCAGCGAGCACGAACATGGCGCGCCAGCTCGAGCGGGGAATAATCAGCGTGCTGGCCAGGGCGCTGAAGGGCAAGCTCGTCACCACGAAAACGGAAAGCGCCCCCACCCATTTTCCTCGCGCTTGGGGAGGAACGAATTCCGTCATCGCCGCGTAACCAACCACGAGTTCGGCGCCGAGTCCCAAACCCATAACGCCGCGAAGAAGAATCAGCGCCAACATCGACGGCGAAAAAGCGGCGGCAACGGAGGCTAAGCCAAAAATGATGAGGTTCGCCTGGTAGGTAAAGCGGCGTCCATAGCGATCGCCAAGAAAACCGGTGATGAACGATCCCAGCATCATTCCTACAAAAGTCAGCGAAACAAACTGGGCGTTTTGCGCGAGGGTGGAGAAACCTGTTTTGAGGGTCGCCCCAAGAACGGTGGCGGCCACGTACACATCGAAGCCGTCGAAAAACATGCCGACGCCGATGAGCATCAGGATACGCCGGTGAAACGACGACAGAGGCAGACGATCAAGGCGTGCGCCGGCGTTTACTGTCAAGAGCAGCTCATTTCTGCTTGTGGAGCATGGCTAGGCTGCCTTGAGTCAGTGCTTCGATGGCGCGCTCGCAATTCTGGTCGAAGGAATGCTGCTGCGCCGCGAGAAAAAACTCCTTGCACCGGCGCGCCGCCGCTGCATCGAGACGCAAAATGCGTGCCACCAGCGCATTTGCTTCGCCAACCAACTCTTGAGGCGCGCAGATTTGAGAGATGAGCCCGACCTGGAGCGCGCGGATCGGACGGATGGGCTCGCCGAAAAGAACCAGCGGAAATGCGGCCTTCGCCGAGGTACGCCATGATCGCGGCGGGAGCAAGCCCGAAGCGCATCTCGGGGAACGCGAGCGAAGCATTTTCCGCAACCAGCACGAAGTCGCACACAATCGCCAGCCCGAAACCGAATCCAAACGCGTCGCCTTGCACTTCGGCAACACTGATGAGCGGCGAAGTGCGCAGCGCGTGTTTGAATTCGACCAGCCGCGCCGCTTCTTTGCGGAGGGACTCGGCATCGTGCCCGGCTCGTTCGCGCCCGGTGCAGAAGACTTTGCCGCGTGCGCGTATGCGCAGGACGCGAGCTACGGGATTCGTGGCTTCCGACCGCAACTCCTCCAGCATGGCGTCAAACATTGCGCCCGTAACTTCGTTACTGTGATTGCCGTTGTCCAGCGTAAACATGAGGACGTCAGGGATTCGCTGGATCACTATGCCCATCTCCGCTGATGGGCCGGAAGGCACGGAGGCGCTCTGCGAGGGCATGCCAGGCAAGTTATACAAGGACTGCAGGGGTGTCAATCGGACTTGCGGCCCGCTGCACTCATCCCATCGCGCGGTCTAGCATTTGCTTTTCTTTGTCAGTCAGCACTCGCGTTGCGCCCTTCGCAAGATCTCCAAGTGTAAGCGGCCCAATGGCGATGCGGACCAAACGCAACACCTCAATCTTCAAATGTTCGAGCAGGCGGCGAATGTGACGATTCTTCCCTTCATCCAGCACGATTTCGAGCCACGAATTGCGTTCTCCTTGCCGAAGGAGCCGCGCCTCTTTCACGCGCAGAAAATAGCCGTCGTCGGTGCGGGCGCCCTCGCGCAACGCGTTGAGCAGCCCACGGTCAGCGATCGCCGCAATCTGCACGTGATACGTTTTGTCGAGATGCGTTTCCGGCGCGGTGATACGCGCAGCCCACTCGGAGTCATTGGTAAGCAACAGCAATCCTTCGCTGGCTTTGTCGAGCCGCCCGATGGGCGCAAGCCACGGCAGACCTTTCGGTAGAAACACGTAAACCGTCTCGCGCCCTTTTTCGTCCGAGGCTGTCGTTACCACGCCGCGCGGCTTGTTGAGTACAAGATAGATTTTCGCCCTGGCATCAATCGCACCGCCGTCTACTTGGACGCGATCTTTGCCCAGATGCACCGGCGTTTCCGGGTCGCGCCTTACCTCGCCATTCAACTTCACACGCCCGGCGCGGATCAGGGCCGCGGCTTGCGCCCGCGAGCAGTAGCCGAGCTTCGCGAGTACGCGCGCCAGTCCGACCTTTCGCGTTCCACTACTGCCGCGAGGGTGTTTTGCAAGGCGCGGGTTCACGGACGGATTCTAACGCGACGCTTCGGATAACTGCCGGACTACTTGGTGGAAGGTGCGGATGCCGGTTCTGGCGCGCTCGGCATGGAAGGCGGCGTTGCAGCGGGTGAAGGCGTTAAAGATTGTGCGGTGGCGGCATCGTGCTTCACCGCTCCATACTTTGCCGCAAGCCAGTCGCGAACCTCCGCAGGCTTGTAGTGAAAGGGCCCCATTCCTCCGCGATACGCGATGTGCCCCGTCTCATCGATGATGTACAGCCTCTCGGGCCAGGCCGCGTAGGTACTGTCGGCCGCGTTGCTCATGTCATCGATGCCGAAGGGCAAAGGAAATTTATAGCGCGAGGTGAAATCCTTGGCGATGGCCACGCGCTGCTCCAGCGTTTTCGGCTGCGCATAGCAAACATCGTCCTTCACGTTGGACTTCATCTGCCATTCGTCGGTAGGATGCGCTTCGCGCACGTACACGGTGAGAAAATCCACGTGCTTCTTATAGTCGTTGTATATCTGCACGATGTCGCCTACCTGGCGGCGGAAGGGCGGTCAAGTGAAGCTGCCGAACACCAGCACCAGCGGCCGCGCGCCGATGCGTTCGCGAATGTGAAAATGACTGGTACCGTCGAGCGAAAGCAATCGTGCGTCCGGCGCATCACTCCCGACTCTCAGCGTGCCGCGATGCATGTGCGGCAGGGCATAGCGCACCATGCCATAAGCGTCTTTCGGGCTGCCCGCGATGTAGCACAGCATGCCGAACGCTGCGAGCAGCAGCACGGCGAGAATCCCGGCAATCCATTTCAGCAAGCGCTTCATGCGACCAGCACCCTCAAACCGCAGGTGGAAGCAAACTAGCACCGCGCCGCAGGCTCCAAAATAGTGTTTTTATACTACTCGGTCTTGCCGCGCAGCGCGCTGCGGTTTTCTTTATACCGCGCAAGCGCTTTCTCGATCACATTCACCGCGGCATACGCCGGGCGAATGTCTTCCACTTGCACTTGCTTGCCTTCCAGTTGCTTGTAATCTTGGAAAAAACGCTTCAGCACCAACAAGCGGTGCGGCGGAAGCTCTTTGGCTTCAACATAGCCGCTGAATTCCGGGTCGTTTGTCGCCACCGCGATGATTTTGTCATCGCTCGCACCGGAATCGATCATGGTCATCAAGCCAATGGCACGCGCCTGAATGAGAGAGAGAGGCTGCACCGGCTCCTGGCACAAGACCAGCACGTCAAGCGGGTCGTTGTCTTCGGCATAAGTTTGCGGAATGAAACCGTAGTTTGCGGGATAAAACACCGCCGAGTGAATGATGCGGTCGACTTTCAACAGGCCGGTGAGCTTGTCGAGCTCGTACTTCACATTTGAGCCCAGCGGGATTTCAATCACGGCTTGGAAGTCCCGCGGCAGCTCATTTCCAGGAGAAACATCATGCCAGGCATGCAACATGGCGGATTTTTCCTCGTTAGCTTGCGGCGTTTGCTGTTTTTGCTTCCTCTTCCTTATAGAGCCACGCACCAATCAACAGCGCTACCGCCAAGGGGATGAAGCCGACGCGATTGAGGAGCGCCAACCGGGAGAGCGACAGGAGTCTAAGACCAGCGCGAAGGACGTCAGCGCCACGAAAGACGCGCCGGCAGCCCTGCCTCCGAGAAGGACTCGGCCAAGATCGATCCCCGCCATGGTGCCTCCTCCGACGTTTGGCTGTGGATCCTAAGAACGGAAACGAACCAGAAAGTGTCTACGCGCGCGCCTTGTCAATCATCTCTTCCCAGACGCCCTTGGACTTGAGAATCAGCTCGACTAATTCGCGTGCGGCACCTTTGCCGCCGGGCGCTTTCGTTCGGTAATCCGCGGCGCGCCTTACTTCCGGAGTTGCGTTCGCTACGGCTACCGCTAGCCCGACGCGGCGCATGATGGTCAAGTCCGGCAAATCGTCTCCGAGATAAGCGACCTCCGATTCCTTCACGCCGGTCCTGCGCAAGACATCTTCGTAGGCCGCGATTTTGTGTCCTTGCTTCTCGTACACAAATTCAACGTCCAGTTCTTTGCACCGGCGTCGCAGCGCCGCGCTGGCCCTTCCTGTAATGACGCCAGTGCGCAAGCCTGCTGTCACGGCCAGCGTGAGCCCCTGACCGTCGTGCGCGTCGAACGTTTTGATTTCAAGGGCGTGGTTGTCCGGTGTCGAGGCCAGCGTCACGCTGCCATCAGTCAGCGTTCCGTCCACATCCATAAGCAACACCAAAATCTGTTTGGCCTTGCTGGCCACTCTCGGTGGAAGTTTTGCCAAGATCCTCTGCCTTTCTGCTCTGCGCTTCCTGTGTGCCCTCTTCGTCAAATCGTTACATCAGCTCCAGCGTCCACAGATCGTGCAAGTGCACCACGCCGAGCACGCGCCGCGCCTCATCCACGACCACCACCGAAGTAATCTTTCTCTTTTCCATGAGATTCAGCGCCTCGCTCGCCAGCACATGCGGCCCAATCGTTTGCGGTGTTTTGGTCATGCCATCCGCCGCCCGCATTTCGAGAACGGCGCCGCGATGTTTCTCCATCAAGCGCCGCAAGTCGCCATCGGTCAGAATCCCCGCGAGGCGCCCGTCCGCCTCGAGCACCGTGGTCATGCCCAGGCCCTTGGCGCTCATCTCATGAAAAACGTCCGGCATCGGCGTATTTGGCGCGACCCGCGGCAGCGCCGGACCGCAATGCATCAGATGTTCAACGCGCAATAATTTCTTACCGAGGCGCCCAGCTGGATGCAATGCGGCAAAATCATCGTGTCGGAAATTGCGCCGCTCCAGAAGCGAAACCGCCAGCGCATCTCCGACGGCCATAGCGACGGTGGTGCTCGCCGTGGGCGCCAGATTCAGCGAACACGCTTCTTCCTTCACGCTGACATCCAGCACCACGTCGCTTGCCTGCGCGAGCGTGGATTGTGGGCAGCCGGTCAGCGTGACCAGCGGCATCTCCAGCCGCTTCAGGGCTTCCAGCAATTGGATAATCTCTTGCGTCTCTCCGCCGTAGGAAACCGCGAGCATCGCATCGCCGCGCGCCAGCATGCCGAGGTCGCCATGCAGTGCTTCGGCGGGATGCAAGAAAATCGACGGCGTGCCGGTGCTGGAAAGCGTCGCGGAAATTTTTCGTCCGATCAGGCCGGACTTGCCCATGCCGCTCACTACCACGCGCCCTTTGCAGGCGAACAAAATCTCCACTGCTTTTTCGAAGGTGGCATTCAGGCGCGCCATCACGTCCTGAATCGCCTGCGCCTCAATTTTCAGCACGCGGCGGGCAGTTTCCAGACTCATGACGACGTGCTCCAGCGGCGCACGACCGTGTTGAGTCCCTTCAGTTTCAGGAGCAGCGGTTGAAGCTGCGAAAGCGGCAACGCATTTGGCCCGTCGGAACGCGCGGCGGCGGGATTGTCGTGCGTCTCGAGGAAAATTCCATCCACGCCGGCAGCGACGGCAGCGCGCGCGAGCGCCTCGATAAACTGCGGCTGCCCCCCACTCGAGCGGCCTTGCCCTCCCGGGAGCTGCACGGAATGGGTTACGTCAAAGACGACCGGGTAGCCGGTCCTCTGCAGCACGGGAAACGAGCGGATGTCCACGACCAAATTCTGGTACCCAAAGGAAGTGCCGCGCTCGGTCAAAATGATTTTCTTGTTCCCCGTGCTCTCCACTTTTTCCGCAACGTTGTCCATGTCCCACGGCGAGAGGAACTGGCCTTTTTTAATGTTGATGATCCGGCCGGTCTTGCCCGCGGCGATTAGCAAATCGGTCTGTCGCGCAAGAAATGCGGGGACTTGCAGAATGTCACAGACTTCCGCAACAGGCTCCGCTTGCGAAACGTCATGAATATCGGTCAGAACCGGCACTTTCAATTCCTTCTTGATGGATTCAAGAATGCGTAGCCCTTCCTTCATCCCCGGCCCGCGAAACGCTTTCAGCGAAGAGCGGTTCGCCTTGTCGTAGGAAGCCTTGAAAATATATGGCACACCCGCGTCCGCGGCGATGGCGGCCACTTTTTCCGCCATCATCCGCGCGTGTATTTCGCTTTCAATCACGCATGGCCCGGCGATCAGAAACAGCGGATTGCCGCCACCGAGGCGCAACTTACCGAGTTCAATTTCGCGTAGGGTTCCCATGGGAGTTTAATGAACATAGCATACGGCGCGAAATGTTTGGTCTAGTTCGTGACGCAAAGTTGCATGCTCTGTATCTGTAGAGGGCTATCCGCAGAGAGGGACCCGGGCCATCAGGATCTCCTTGATTCGCAGAGGATCCATACCATGGTGATATTCCTGCGAAAGTGGGTGGTCGGTCGGCTCTAGCTCGAACGTTGGCCCTAGGCCAGGTTTGCCGGGATGCGCACACATTTTCAGGTTGAGAGTGTCAGGATACTCTTTTCTTTAATTCGATGGCTCAGCCAAGAAAACATTGCCGACAGCTCCGCGCGCTTCGGATCATCCTCCGCTTTAAGGAGCTTGTAAAAACTTTCGCGACTCAGTTAGCCCCCGCGCCCCAGCAGAAGACTTCTGCCGTTCCGAGAATTGGTAGTTCAATGAGACCACGAACAAAGAAATCTTTATCTTCGATCGCACAATAATCTTCGTTTAGGAACGTGGTTCGATAATTCATGCCTAAGCCCGGTAATGGTTGGCTTTGCGGGATGCCTCATATTCGTTCTCCAATGGGTCGAGCAATCGATTACTTCGGCCATCGGCAACGATCCTCATAGTGCAGGGGACTACTGTCAAGGTTGAGAGGTTCAGGCGGTGGCGCTAGGCGCGGCCCGCATGGCTGGCGCCGGCTCGTGTTCGGTAACGCTCGCAGCAGTCACACGAGAACGCTGCCTCTTGTGTTCCAGCGCAGCGCCGATGAACGCCGCAAATAACGGATGCGGCTCGAGCGGTTTGGATTTGAACTCCGGATGGAACTGGCAGCCGAGGAACCACGGATGCTCGGGGGCCTCGACGATTTCCACGTAGTTTTCGTCCGGCGTGCGCCCCGTGATTTTCAAACCCGCAGCCACCAGTGTTTTCTCGAAGTCGCGGTTGAATTCATAGCGGTGCCGGTGACGCTCGCGGATCTCGAGTTTGCCGTAAGCCTTGTGCGCAAACGAGCCCGGCTCGAGCTTGCACGCCCACGCGCCCAGCCGCATCGTTCCGCCCATTTCGTCGACGCCCAGCAATTCGCGCAGTTTGTAAATCACGCGATACGGCGTTTGCGGATCGAATTCCGTGCTGTCGGCATGCGTTAGCTTGGCAACGTCGCGAGCGTATTCAATCGTCGCGCACTGCATCCCCAGGCAAATCCCGAAGAACGGCACTTTGTGCTCTCGCGCATATTGAATCGTGTAAACCATCCCTTGAATGCCGCGCTTGCCGAATCCGCCCGGCACGAGAATGCCGTCGAAGCCGTGCAAGCGGCGCGCTGCCGTTTCCGGGGAATCAATGTCTTCCGCTTCTACCCACTCAAGCGCCGTTTTGTGATTGTGCGCCAACCCGCCGTGGAGCAGCGCTTCGCGCAAGCTCTTGTACGCGTCTTCCAACTGCACGTACTTTCCAACCACGGCAACCCGCACTTCGCCCGCGGGATGATGCATGCGATACACGAGATCAATCCACGGCTTCATGTCCGAAGACCGCGACTCCAGCTTCAGCAGCCGCAGAATCTGTGCGTCCAAGCCTTCTTTGCTGAGCTCCGCGGGTACGGCATAGATCGTGTCCACGTCTTCCACGGAAATCACGCAGGATTCCGCGACGTTGCAGAACAATGCGATTTTCTTTTTCAGTTCTGTCGGAATGTGGCGATCGCTGCGGCAAAGCAAAATGTCCGGCTGAATCCCGATGCCCAGCATTTCTTTTACGCTATGTTGCGTGGGCTTGGTTTTCAATTCGCCCGCCGCGGGGATGAACGGCACCAGCGTGACGTGCACGAAGAGCGTGTTTTCCGCCCCCAGTTCCAGGCGCAGCTGGCGGATCGCTTCGAGGAAGGGAAGCGACTCGATATCGCCGACCGTTCCGCCAATCTCCACGATGACCACGTCGACGTTTTCCGACACTTTGCGGATGCACGCTTTGATTTCGTCGGTGACGTGCGGAATCACCTGCACGGTTTTGCCGAGGTAATCGCCGCGCCGCTCTTTCGTCAGGATTGTTTCGTAGATGCGGCCGGTCGTCCAGTTATTGTCGCGGGAAAGCTTCGCATGCGTGAAGCGCTCGTAGTGCCCTAAATCGAGATCAGTCTCCGCGCCGTCTTCGGTCACGAACACTTCGCCATGCTGAAACGGGCTCATGGTGCCGGGATCCACGTTCAGATACGGATCGCATTTTTGAAGGGTGACTTGGAAACCGCGACCTTCGAGGAGACAGCCAATCGAGGAGGCTGCTACGCCTTTTCCCAGTGAGGAAACAACACCGCCGGTAACAAAGATATATTTTGGCGCCATCCGTGTAGCCCGGGTCTGGAATCGGGCTTGTCTGCCCTCCACAGGATTGACGTACATGCAATTATCTTCGGAACCCCCGCGTCTGTCAAATCCTACGGTTTTGCTCGATGGTGTCTGGCTCAGGGCCGATAGGTTGGCGCGCTGGCGCGTTGCGCAATGATCTTGCGGGCCTTTTCATACAACGCGCGCGCTTGCGGAACCGCGTCAACAGCCGCCAGAAGCTGCGGGTCGGCCTCGAGCTGCACTTTGAAGCTTTCCTGCTGGCCAAAAACGGACAAAAAAACTTCTTGCTTAATCTTGCGTTTCACCCAATCCAGATTATCGGCGAGTTCCGCCTCGGTGTAGTGCACGTTTTTGCTCGCGAGGAATTTGCGGAAGTCCGCCAGCACGGCTTGGTCCGCAAAAAACTCCCTGGTGATCGTGGGACGAGTTCCCAGATAGTGCCGCGTGAAGCCGCCCACGCTGGCGACCGCAAAAAACACGTCCGCGCGCAGCAGCGCCTTTTGAAAGGGATTGAACTCCGGCTCGTGCACAGTAATGTCCGGCGCGATTCCGCCTCCGCCCGTAACCTGCCTGCCGCTGTCGGTCAGCCGGATTTCGGTCGGATGCTCCGGAACTTTGCGCTCGTAATACTCGTAGAGCGAGATCGATTTGTAATCGCGCTGAATCAACCGGCCGCTTGGCGTGTAATAGCGCGCGATGGTCAGTGCCAGGCCGGTGTTTTCGCTCAGCGGCTCGACGGTCTGCACCAAACCCTTGCCAAACGTGTTCTCGCCAACGATGACCCCGCGATCGTGGTCCTGCACCGCGCCGGCAACAATCTCCGTGGCCGACGCGGAATTGTCATTGACCAGGATGACTAGGGGCATGTTGTTTCCCTGGTTTCCTCGCACCGCGTAGAAACGGCGTTCCGCGGAAGCGCGTCCACGATGCGACACGATCAATTGGTTCTTGTCCAGGAGCATATCGCTGACGGCGATGGCTTCGTTCAGAAGCCCGCCGTGATTGCCGCGCATGTCCAAAATCAAGCCGTCGAGCGAAGCCGCATTGAGCTGCTTCATCGCCTCGCCGAGCTCGCTTTCGGTCTTTTCGTTGAATCCGGAAAGCCAGATGTAGCCGATTCCCGGTTTCACCTCAAACGCCAACTCCACGGCGTGATGCGGAATTTCATCCCGCATTACCGTAAAAACGAGCAGATCGGCATAACCTTCGCGAGACACGGTAATCCTGACCGCCGTGCCTTTGGCGCCCCTCAAAAGGTCCGCGACTTCGGACGAGCTCATCCCTTGCGTGGATTTGTCGTCGATCTTCACGATCACGTCGCCGGGTCGAATCCCTGCCTTAAAGGCGGGAGTGCCCACATACGGAGACATCACCACCGTGCGGTCGCCGCGGGGAATGATCCCCATGCCTACACCGTAATACCTGCCACGCATCTCCTCGCGGTTGGTTGCCCACGCGCGGGCGTCGAAGAAATTGGAGTGCGGATCCAGCATGCGCAGCATCCCGGGGATCGCGCCCTCATAGACAATCTTGTCGACGTCCACTTTCTGCGCGTAATTGCCCTGCACCACGTCGAGCACTTGCGTGAAATTTCGCACGGAACTTTGGGCATCACCGGAGGAGGAACCCTTCGCCCGAACATTGGGGCCGTAAATCCCGCCCAACGCGGCCGACACCAGCAGTACGCTCAGCATCAACACGAGCCCGCGACGCTCTGATTTCATTTCACCCTCGCCTGGCAACCCAAACCGAGTCACGATTCTTTCGGAACGTGGAACCGCACCATTGTACGCTATCTTCCGGTCTGCAATGTATCGGATTAAAGTTGGGGACGAACCGCAAATCAATCGGGGCGTCGCGCAGATGCCCCGGTGATCTCTAGAAGTCTTCCCATTCGGCGCCTGTTGTTACGTTCTTACTTCAACTTGCTCAGACCCGGAGTGCGCGTCTTGGCGCAACGCAGGCTCTTCATGTTCGGCTCCTCGTTCCCGCGTGTCTCCCGCGTCTGAGCCAGAACAGCGACGTCGAACTTGGAATAGTACTTCCTCACGTCACCGGCCCCGTACTTGGCGCGGAATTTCTCGACTACAAACGACACCTGTTTGGCGTCAGTGATAGGAACAGCATGGAAATCAGCCGCGATGCCCCGCGCATCAATCCGAATCAACGAGTTCCTGAGCACGTTCTTGTACCACTGCGTGTCTGATCCCGACACCGGCAGAAGGTAAAGCTGGTCTTCCTGCAATACGAACCAGACGGCGTTTGAAATAGCGCGTCCGGACTTTCTGCCGGTCACCGTGATGTTGATTTCGCGATATCGCGAGAGGCGGTCTGTCAGAGTCTCGTTTCTCGCTGGCATGTGTACCTCCTATGCCTAACACGTGCCTAAAATTCCTGTTATCACGACGACTTTTCCTTGGATGTTATTGCTCATCATCCTTGCCCTGCTTGCCATGCCAATCTCTCAGCGGCCCACCATTTTTTGCAGACTTTCCGGGTATCGGGCGCCCTGCACGGCAACCTTGGAAGCCGCATCTTCGATTTGACGGAGGTCATCGGGTGGCAGTTCGACCGCAGCGGCTCCCAGGTTCTCCTCCAGGCGGTGCCGCTTTGTCGTACCGGGAATCGGCACGATCCAAGGCTTCTGGGCGAGCAGCCAGGCAAGCGCGACTTGCGCAGGTGTGGCTTTCTTCTGTCGGGCAAATTTGCCAAGCAGATCCACCAAAGCCTGATTCGCTTTTCGGTTCTCTGGCGTGAAGCGAGGCACGATGTTCCGGAAATCGCCTTTGTCAAACTTCGTATCTTCTTTGATTTGGCCCGTGAGGAAGCCTTTGCCCAGAGGACTGAACGGGACGAATCCTATTCCGAGTTCCTCCAGCGTTGGGATCACCTCTGCTTCAGGCTCTCTCCACCACAGCGAGTATTCGCTCTGGAGTGCAGTGACGGGCTGAACTTTGTGCGCGCGACGTATCGTCTGCACTCCCGCTTCAGACAGTCCGAAATGCTTCACCTTGCCTTCCCGAATCAAGTCTCTCACCGCCCCCGCAACATCTTCGATGGGCACTTCGGTATCGACGCGGTGCTGATAGAAGAGGTCGATGACGTCGGTTCTCAGGCGCTTGAGCGAGGCTTCCGCGACTTCCTTGATGTGCGCCGGCCGGCTGTCCAGCCCGGCCGGTTTGCCGGTGGCGGGATCCAGTTTGAACCCGAACTTGGTGGCGATCGCCACTTTCCCACGGAATGGAGCGAGAGCCTCGCCTACGAGCTCCTCGTTCGTGAACGGGCCATAGACTTCGGCTGTGTCGAAGAATGTAACGCCGCGGGCGACGGCCGTCCGAATCAGGGAGATCATCTCCTGCCGGTCTGCAGCCGGGCCGTAGCCGAAGCTCATTCCCATGCAGCCCAGCCCGATAGCCGAGACCTCCAAATTGTTCTTTCCAAGTCTGCGCTTCTGCATGGCTTCTCCTCCGACGTACCCTTCGCGGCGGTGCACCGCTGGATGCAACCAACCCTTTCGGTCAGCCTCAAGGACAAATTGTAGTTTGCTTGTCCCTCGCTTGCCTGAATTATGGCCCCGATGGCCGGCGAATCGAAAGTTGGAAAGCTCCATCCTTCGACACGGCTTCCGTATTGACCTACATTCATGCGGAACAGATGGACGCAGGTGCCGGTTCGTGTGGCGCTTGCCAAATTCGTTGTGTCCAGCAGAGGAGACGCGTACGATGCGCGCGCTGGAGTTCCCCATGGTGAATTCCGGTTGAGGATTCTCGGGCATAAGCATGATGAAATCCGACGACGGCTTTGAAACCAAGACGTATCGCAAAGTGGATGTCCGCTTACTTCCGTTTCTCTTCCTTTGCTACATTCTGGCCTATCTCGATCGCGTGAACGTTGGCTTTGCGAAGCTGCAGATACTTAAGGATCTGTCCCTAAGCGATGCGGCTTTTGCAAACGGCGCTGGCATTTTCTTTATCGGATATTTCTTTTTCGAAGTTCCCAGCAATGTGCTCTTGAAGAAATTCGGGGCGCGCATGTGGATTGCCAGGATCATGATCACCTGGGGCGTCATATCCGCCTGGGCACGTCTTGAGCCCTGCACCGTTCTGGTCCGATCGTTGGCTATCGGAAACTGACCCACGATCAAGAACTGAATCCCTGCTCTTCGCCAGCGAAACTTTCTTTCTGAGAAGGGGTTGAAATAGCCAGGGAATATTGTGCGAAGCCCTGGCTGCATGTCTGTTCCGTATTGCGGCGGTGGAACTTTTGGGCATTCCTGGCGAAACCTTTGTTCAAGGATTCGCTATCTAATGAATCGAACCTTTCGCTTTCGTTCTTGCAATGGAACTGGTGGATTCCGTGCAATGCAGGGTTCCGAGTGGAACTTTCACAAGTGGGAAGGGGCAATGAAATCGACCATACGACTACAGCTTCTCATTCTCATGCTCGCCAGTTCGCTGACACTCTGTTTTTCCGCAAGCGCCCAGCAAGCCATGCCGTCGGATGCCAAGCTGCTGCGAACCTACAACACCATTCGCGAAATTTCGCTTGTCGGGAATGTCGTGAAGTATGAGACGACTTCTGCGATTCCGCCGATGGGCGCGCATGTCACTCTGCAGACGGCTTCAGGCCGGGTGGACGTGCATCTGGGGAATGCCAAAGTGCTCCAGGCCGGCCATCTGGAATTAAATCCTGGAGACAACGTTCGCATTGTCGGTGAACCCATGGCGCTCGGCGAAGGCACGTACTTTGCGGCTCGCATCGTGCAGAAAGGCGCGGTAGCCGTGGTTGTGCGCAATGCCAGAGGCCTTCCGCTGACGCCTGCTTCCATCTTGACGCCCGTCGAGCGCGAAGCCCTGCGAGGTGTGCGATGAAGCGCCCGATGGAGCGCCCGATGGAGCGCCCGATGGAGCGGATGATGAACCGCCTCTTTACCGCGCTCGTGGCAGCCGCGGCTCTCTGGACCGCCTCTTGCAGCAGCGGCGGTTCCACGATTACCCCGCCGCCTCCCGCCGGCAAATACAGCAACGCCAGCCTCAATGGCACCTATGCTTTTGTCACCAGCGGCGAGGCTATCAGCGGCACAAGCACAATATCCTTGTCTCGCACCGGCAGCTTCATTGCCAACGGGATGGGCAGCATCCAGGGCGGCGTGTATGACGTGGTGAATGGTCAGGGTACGAGCAGTACCGTGCCCATTACCGGTGGCACCTACACCGTCAGCGCCGATGGACGCGGAGCTCTGACTCTAAACATCACCTCGAACGGAGGCCCATCCACCATCAACTTTGCCATTGTTCTCACTTCCACCGGCGACGGCCTCATGATCGACGAAACCAGGAATGGCACCCAAGCCTCCACGGGCAGCGGGAATTTCGTTCTCCAGAGCTCCTCTACCTTCGCAGCGGGCGTTTCGGGGTCCTACATATTTGATTTCACCGGCTTGGACGGAAATGTGACTACGAGCGGGGGCGGGCCTTTCCCCGAGTCCCTCGTGGGCCAATTTACCGCCAGCGGCGGAATGATCATCTCGGGAACGGAAGACGCCAACGACGACTTGGCGCTCAACACTACTGGCAGCATCACCGGAACGTTCACTCCGGACGCCACGAACACCGCCGCAGGCCGAGGCACGGCCGTCATCGAGGGCCAGAGCTATGCCTACTATATTGTGGATTCGACCCGCGTGCGCTTTATCAGTACCAACTCTACGGGCTCTGGCCCCATGCTGAGCGGCGATGCCGTCTCGCGCTCAGGCGTTCCGCCAGCTCCTAGCGGTGGCTTTGCCTTTATTGTCGCTGGGGCTTCGGCCAATGGAGGCATAATTCGCTTGTGCCGCTTCAGTGTCTCCGGCGCCACCGTGAACAACATCCTCATGGATGTGAACAATGCTGGCTCGGAAAACGAATTTGGCTCGAGTAGCCTGTCCAACGCCAGCCTCACCTACGATTCGACAACAGGACGGGGCACGCTGTCTTTCCAGTCCTCGGCAGTGAACGTCTATGAGTTCGTCTTTTACCTCGACTCGCCAAGTAGCGGAGTCATTCAGGAAGTCAGCCCGAACGATACAACTCCTGCATTTGACGTTGCCGACGGCTCGTTGGCGCTTCAATCGGGAAGCCCGTTTACTAGCAGCAATATCACCGGGCCATACGCTATGAACTGGAGTGGCCTGGTCAACGCTTCAGGTCTTGGAACCGATGAAGAGGATCTCCTGTCCCAGGTGACTGTATCGAGTCTGAAACTCAGCGGTACCTCTGACTACTTTCAGTTTACGGGCGTGACGCTAAACACCAACGTTGGTACCGCTGGCTCAATTAATCTTAACGGCGGCAATGGAACTGGCGATGACGGAAAACCCGTCAACATGGCGATTAATCTTTCCGGGGCTTCACAGATCAATATGGTCGTCTATATCGTGAATCCCCAATTGGCCTTCTTCGTCAGCGGCAATAACAGCCCCACGCGCGTCGTTGCCGGCATCCTGCGAGCCCAGCAATAGAAGTAAAGCGAAGGCACCCAACTGTCATCCCGACCCTCAGGCTGCGGTTCTTCCGCAGCCTGAGGCGGAGGGATCTGCTTTTTGTTCTGGAAGTCCTACCAGGAAGATCGCGCGGTGCAACCTCCGCCGAGCGGTTTTTTCTCACTCCCCTGCGTGCCAAGCCCGCGCACGTACAGCCGAAAATTTGTCGCGGCCTCCCCTGTGAACTTAACCTCTTTAGGATCAACAACTATGCAAAACCATGGGGGAGGGTCACATCTGCTATCGGTTCCATTTTGGGAATTTCGCGGGAGCGGCCCTCCATCGGATAGAGCCGTTGCCCATTCTTCACTCCTCGTTTTCCAGCAGTCTCTCCACCCGCGCCACATCTTCTGGCGCGTCCACGCTCACCGCGTCATGCTCCACTTCTGCGACACGAATCTTCCAGCCATTCTCGAGCCAGCGCAGCTGTTCGAGTTGCTCGATGCGCTCGAGTTCCCCTTGTGGCAAAGTGGGATATTCGAGCAACGCATCGCGCTGGAAAACGTACAGCCCCAGATGCTTCAAGTGCCGCACCTGAATCTTGCCCGCGGAATCCCGCACCCACGGAATCGGCGCGCGCGAGAAATACAGCGCGTTGCCGTCGAAATCTAGCACCGTCTTCACCACATTTGGATCCATGATGTCCGCGGGCGTCTTAATGGCCGTGGCCACCGTGCCAATCGCCGCTGCTGGTTCTGCGAGCAGGGAAGCGACCGCCGTATCCACCGCCGCAGGATCCAGAAGCGGCTCGTCCCCCTGCACGTTCACAAAGACGTCTCCTTCTTCGTGCGCTGCCACTTCGGTGACACGCTCCGTGCCGGTGCGGTGGTCGCTCCGGGTCATGCGCGCTTTGCCGCCAAATCCCTCCACTAGCTGCGCAATGCGCTCATCGTCGGTGGCCACGACGACGCGATCCACTCGCGTGGCCCGCTTCGCCCGCTCATAGACGCGCTGGATCATCGGTTTCCCCGCAAGGGGCACCAGAGGCTTTCCCGGCAAGCGTGTGGACGCATAGCGCGCCGGAATCACCACCACCACTTTGACCGAACCCATCTCCTCGTCTCTCCGGTTCTGGGGAATAAGCCTCGCCTTCTCAGAGTCTTACTTAGTGAAGCGCGCTGCCGTGTGGCGATGCTACCACATGGAAGGACTTCCGGTAGTTTGTATGCGAGTTTTGCATGGGGAATAATGGATATAATGGAAGGATTACTCTTGTTTTCAGCGTTCCGAGTGGTAGAATCCAATTGAAACCGAACCACGCGGCCGTCCCGGTCCTGCCGAGACGTAGGGGGTGCCGTGAAACGCGATCTGCCGGTGACTGTTCCGCAGTCACGCTCTGAGAAGCGTCGCGTTGTGTTTACAAGCCTTCGGATTGTGCTCGTCGTTTGCTTCCTTTGCTCGCAAGCCCTCTTTCAGGTTGCTGCTGCCCAGTCCCCCCCTGACGATAATAAGCCCAAAGACGACCCCAAGAAGGAAGAGCCGAAGAAGGACGACGCAAAAGAGGAGGACGCCAAGGCCAGAGTCGATGACGTGCGGAAGGATACTGTCGCGAAAGCATTTAAGCCCGGCGGCACGCTGCACATCGATGTCGATATGGCGCTGGTGAACGTGACGGTCACCGATCCGTACAACCGGCTGGTTACCGGGCTCGACCCCGACAATTTCCGCATCTTTGAGGACAACGTCGAGCAGGAAGTCGTTACTTTTTCTGCAGAAGACGTGCCCATCTCCATCGGCGTGATCTTTGATTTCAGCGGCAGCATGTCCAACAAAATAGGCAAATCCCGCGAAGCGGCTTTGCAGTTTTTCAAGACTGCCAACCCCCAGGATGAATTTTTTCTGGTCAGCTTCAATGAGCGCGCCGAGCTGACCAGTTCCTTCACCAACAGCGTCGAAGATTTGCAGAGCCGCCTGATGCTCACCTCTCCCAAGGGCCGCACCGCGCTTCTGGACGCCATCTACCTGGGACTCAGCCAGATGAGGGGTGCACACAACGCCAAACGTGCCTTGCTCATCCTATCGGACGGGGGGGATAATCATAGTCGGTACAACGAAAGCGATATCAAGCGGCTGGTGAAAGAAGCTGATACGCAGCTTTATGCCGTCGGCATCTTTGATCCGCTGGGCTCTCGCAACCGAACACCAGAAGAATTGAAAGGCCCTTCGCTCCTGAGTGAAATTACGGAGATGACTGGAGGCCGCGTGTTCGCCGTGGAGAGACTGGAAGATCTTCCGGATATCGCGACGAAAATCGGTATGGAGCTGCGAAATCAATATGTGCTCGGCTATCGACCAAGCAACAAAGCTCACGACGCGCGGTGGCGGAAGATCAAAATCAAGCTTCGCGCTCCGAGGGGGCTGCCTCCTCTCACCATTTATTCGAAGACAGGGTATTACGCTCCCAGCCATTAATTCGACCCACCCTTTTTCCCGCGCGGCGATTTTCCTGGCAGCGTTGATGCTGGGCATCGCTGTGTTCTCGTCTCCATCGCTGGCGCAGATTCCGGTGTCGAATCCCGTTCCTCCCGCGCCAGGACAGGATGTCAGCGTCGGCAAACAGGGGAGCAGCATCAAGGTCAATGTCAACCTGGTGGTGCTGCACACCACGGTGCTGGATGACCGCCAGCGTTTCGCGGATGGATTGAAAGCGGATAATTTCCGGGTGTTCGAAGACAAGGTCGAGCAAAAGCTTTCCGTCTTCAAGCGCGAGGACGTGCCCGTCAGTATGGGGCTGGTCGTTGATAACAGCGGCAGCATGCGCGATAAGCGTCCCAAGGTCAACGAGGCTGCGATCACTTTGGTGCAAGCCAGCAATCCGCAGGACGAAGCGTTCGTCGTGAATTTCAATGACGATTTTTATCTCGACCTGGACAAGGACTTCACCAGCAGCATTGCGGAGTTGAAAGAAGCACTGGAACGCATCGATTCACGAGGCAGCACCGCGCTGTACGATGCCATCGTCGGCTCCCTGGACCATTTGAAAAAGGCTTCACGGGACAAACTCGTCCTGCTGATTGTCACCGACGGCGAGGACAATTCGAGTCACTATTCGCTCGAGAAGACGATTCGCGAAATTCAGAAGACCGACACGGTGATTTACACCATCGGCTTGCTCAGCCAGGAAAGCAAGAAGAGCGCGAAGAAGGCCAAGCGCGCGCTGGAAGATATCGCCAAGGCCTCGGGCGGCGTTGCGTATTTCCCAGAAAACGTCGAGGACGTACACAACATTTGCCAGCAAGTGGCGCACGATATCCGCAATCAGTACACGCTGGCCTACTATCCGACGAATGCGCGGCGCGACGGCACGTTCCGCACCGTTACCGTGGAAGTGATTCCGCCGCGTGGGCGCGGCAAGCTCGTCGCCCGCACGCGCAACGGCTACTACGCCCCGGCGGACGCGACCGCCTCCGGCAACTGACTATCGGGCAAATAGAAAGTGTAAGGATGTTAGCCTGTACCGCCTGGGCGTCCGCCTGCTCGCGGGCTGTGTGAATCTTGCGTTAGCAACCCTCTGTCTCTGCAGTTGAACAAAGCGCTGGGCGAACCGGTCTTTTGGATCAGGCAACGCGAGACGTCGAATGCGATTTCCACTTATGCGTGTCGTTTGCGCTGTGCTCTTGGGTTGTCTCGCAGTTGCGGCGCAAGACTCTTCGCCGAAGCGGGTGGCACAGGCTTTGCCCCCAACGTCCACACCTGTCTCCGCCACGGTTCCGCTCGTTTTCGGGGACAACCGTGCCTTCGTTGAATTATCTTTTCGACGCGCGGACGGCTCGATCCGAAAAGCCCGCGCATGGGTGGATACAGGCGGAGGCTGGCTTGCTGTTACTGAGAGGCTCGCCAAGGATATTGGCGCTGAGCACAAAGGGGCGCCATTCCGAGAGGAGGAAGAAGAGGCAGTAGACATCGCTCCGCCGGCTGTCTATCTTGGCAGTCTCCCGCTAGACCTCTCGTCAGCCCACGTTGTCGCTAAACTTGGCTCAGATCGAATCGATCCAGGCGTCGAAGCCGAAGCGTTTCTGCCTGCGCGCGTGTTGATGCATTACCAGGCCGTCTTCGACTATCCCGCAGGGAGATTCACCCTCGCCCGTCCTGGTGTACTCCGGCCGGAGGGCCGACCTGTATCATCACCGATCCAAAAGGAATCAGGTTTCCCGCGAATTGAGATCGGAATCGATGGCCAGACCTACAGCTTCTTGCTCGATACCGGCGCAGCCTACACGATGATCTCTCGCGATCTGCTTGAACGATTGGCCGCAGAGCACGCGAGTTGGCCACGACTCACCGGAGCGGTTGGCGAGGCAAATATGCTCGGCAACAACGATACAGATGCGCTCATGGTCCGGTTGGATAAAATCCGGTGGGGGCCATTCGAGATCCGATGTGCTGGTGCGGTTTCTCGTCGCCCTGGCGTCTTTGAAAGTTATATGTCCAAGTTGATGACCGACGGAATTGTTGGCGCGGTCGCGGGCAATATTCTCCACACCTTTCGTGTCGAAATTGACTATGCGAACGGAATGACATATCTGAAACAGAGCGCAGAACCTGAGCCGAGCGACCTCGATTCCGTGGGAATTGTTTTTCGCGCGGGGACCGATGGGACCTACGATGTTGCAAGCATCGCTGGCAAAAACGACGGCATCCCCCAATGTGCAGTTAACGCCGGAGACCGTATCCTCCAAGTCGACGGACTGCAAGTGACGGGTGCGACGCGAGCTGCGTTGATCCATGCTTTAGGTGGAAAGCCGGGTGATAAACGCAGGTTAGTTGTCGGACGCCACGGGAAACAGTTCGAAACTGAGTGCCTCGTAAGGCATCTGCTGTAAAGCGACGACGATTCATGCGGCCGCGTTTTCCCAAGAGGAATTGGGCGGAGGCATGGTTACGTCAACCATGGTCCCCGTAACCGGGGCTTTCCGCCAGTAGCTTTCGATTCTTGCCTCTATCCATCAAAAAACCGATAGCGTGCAGAAAAAGTATCGTTCCTTGGGTGGGTTGCATCTAAGAGGCATGCATGTTAGACTTTCCTTCGTGAGTCACACGAGCCATCCTCGTCAGAGGTTCATGAGCAACTGTTGTCTGTGTATGTGTTGCGTCATGGTGTCTTCTGGCGCTGGGGGGCTAGCAGTCTAAGAGCAAAATCTAGCCAAACGACTTTAAAACCCACCGCCAGAATATCTGGCAGGTGGGTTTTGTGTTTTTGGGACATTCTTCTGGGAAGGGAACAAGCATATGAGTTTTTCAAGTCTGCCGCCGCCGGACGAAACTCTGTCAGCGTCCTTGAACAATGGCTCGAAGAATCACTGGGGACGCACCCTTCGTACTTCAGGGCAAGCTAAAGCGCATACTTACAACTCTGGTGCCCGACGGAGTGACCTTGCCGAGACGGGGCGCCGCATGCTGCGCCCCTACAGCGGTTTAATACACGACAGCTCACCTGAGGTTCTCGGTAACGACGGGACGCCCGTTGAGGTTCGCGCAGGTTCCTTTCCCTCCGCGCTGGAACACCGGCTGGGCCACCTTGGAACGCTGGAAGCTGAGAGCATCTACATTCTTCGCGAAGCAGCCGCGGAATTCTCCCATCCCGTCATGCTCTATTCCATCGGCAAAGATTCTTCGGTCATGCTGCGCCTGGCGCAAAAAGCTTTTTACCCGGGGAAAATCCCTTTTCCGCTGCTGCACATCGATACCAGCTACAAATTTCCGGAAATGATCGAGTTTCGCGACTCGTACACGCGCGAAATCGGCGCGGAGCTGATCGTGCATCAAAACCGGGAAGCGCTCGAGCAAGGCGCAAACCCTTTTGCTCTTGGCACACAGAAATGCTGCGGTTTGCTCAAAACGAAGGCTCTGCTGGACGCGCTGGCCGCCGGCGGATTCAACGCGGCTTTTGGCGGCGCGCGGCGCGATGAGGAGAAGTCGCGCGCCAAGGAACGCATCTACTCTTTTCGCGACTCGCAGGGGCAGTGGGACCCCAAGAATCAGCGGCCCGAACTGTGGAACCTTTTTAATTCGCGCATCGAAAAGTCGGAAAGCATTCGCGTTTTTCCGCTGTCCAACTGGACGGAGTTGGATGTTTGGCTCTACATCCACGCGGAAAGCATCCCCATCGTTCCGCTGTATTACGCGCGCGAACGGCAGGCCGTGGTGCGCAACGGCGCGATCGTCTTGATTTACTCCCCTGCGGAACTTCTGCCTGGCGAAAAAATGCAATGGATCTGGTGCCGCATGCGCTCGTTGGGTTGCATCCCTTGCACGGGCGCAATTCGTTCCGAGGCGGACACGGTGCCGAAGATCATTGAAGAGATGATCTCCTTCCGGCGCTCGGAGCGTGAAAACCGCGCCATCGATCACGATGAGGAAGGATCCATGGAGTTGAAGAAACGCGAGGGCTATTTCTGATGCTGACCTTTGCCGCTTCCGAGCGCTCGGGGGACCTTGCCGCGTTCCTCGAGGCCGACCTGCGCAAGGATTTGCTCCGCTTTACCACTGCGGGCAGCGTGGACGATGGCAAGTCCACGCTCATCGGACGCTTGCTTCATGACGCGAAGGCCGTTTACGAAGATCACGTTGCTTCGGTGCAGAAAAGCAAAATCAACCGCTCCGGCGGTGCGTTTGATTTTTCGCTTCTGACCGACGGCCTGCGCGCCGAGCGCGAGCAGGGCATCACCATTGACGTTGCCTACCGCTACTTCAGCACCGCGCGGCGCAAATTCATCATCGCCGACACGCCGGGTCACGAACAGTACACACGCAACATGGCGACCGGTGCATCCACCGCGGACCTCGCAATCATTCTCGTTGACGCGACCAAAGGCCTGCTCACGCAGACGCACCGCCACGCTTACATCGCTTCACTTCTCGGCATTCGCTCGGTCGTTGCGGCCATCAACAAGATGGACCTTGTGGATTACCGCGAAGAGGTCTTTCTTCGTTTTCAAAAGGACTTTCTTGCGCTCGCTTCGCAATTGGGCATTCTTTCCGTGGAGTGCATTCCGATCAGTGCGCTCGCGGGCGACAACGTAGTAAGCACCAGCGAGAACATGCCCTGGTATCCGGGGCCGACACTTTTGGGTCATCTCGAAACCGTGGACTTCCGCCAAACGCGTTCGCTCGATGCGGTGCGCTTCCCCATTCAGTACGTGATTCGCCCTGATTCTCGCTTTCGCGGGTTTGCCGGGCAGCTGGCGAGCGGTTCGCTGCGCCCGGGCGATATCCTCGTGGCACTTCCTTCAAGGCAAGAAACCCGAGTGAAGGCGATTGTGGGCTTCGATGGCAACTTGGACCAGGCTTTCGCGCCGCAGTCGATCACTCTTCAGCTTGAAAACGAAATCGATCTCAGCCGCGGCGACATGCTGGTTTCTCCGTCAAGCCTTCCCGCGGCCTCGCGCAGCTTTTCTGCCACGGTGGCTTGGCTTCCCGCGGATCCGCTCGTGATTGGGAAGGCGCTGCTCTTGAAACAGACGACGCGATTCGTCAAGGCCCGCGTCCGCCGGATTTTGCATCTCGTCAACGTCAACACCTTCGAACGCGAGCCCGCCGAACGCCTGGAAATGAACGGCATAGCAGAAGTGGAAGTGGAAACAAATCAGCCGCTTTTCCTGGACCCCTATGTAACGAGCCGCGCCACCGGCAGCTTTATTTTGATTGATCCCTTCTCGAATGCCACAGTGGGAGCGGGGATGGTTCGCAAAACCTTCCTTCCGGATCGCGCAGCCTCGGATCGTCAAAATGCTTTCTCGCAGGAGGAGAGCGGTGAAGTCACGCAGCGTGAGCGGCATGTCCGCCACGGGCACAAGCCGGGAATTATCGTGCTCGGTGATCGCTTACTGCTGGCAAAGTCGCTGGAGCGTGTGCTTTTCCAGGACGGTTTCGAAGTTGTCGTTGTGGATGGCTCTCGTGTGGCTTTGCCGGTTCTGGCAGGGTTCCTGACTTCGCTTTACGTTGCGGGCTTGGTTGTTGTTTGCGCGAACGCTTCGCTAGAGCGGCCAGACCTAGCGCAGCTCCCTCTTGAGGCGATTTTCCAGCCAAAAGGCGACCATGGCCCAGGAATTTCGAGTGAAGAACGCGATGAACGCGATATGCAAGCTGCGCTCAACTTCGCCAAAAAACTGCGCCTTGCCCCAGAATCGACTTCAGCCAGAAGGAAAGTGTGAAATGAGCCTGACTCTCAGCACCATCAGCCCGCAACAAATTGAAGCTTTAGACGTCGAGCAATTACTCGATTTCGTCCTGGCCGGCGTGCAAGCCCCGCAGGTGTGTCTCACTTGTAGCTTTCAAGCGGAGGACATTATCGTGCTCGATTTTCTCCGCAAGCGCCTCCCGCAAATCCCCGTTCTTTTTCTGGAAACTGGCTACCACTTCGCGGCGACCTACGAATTTCGCGACCGCCTTGCCGCGCACTGGAACCTGAACTTGGTGAACGTACTCCCGGAAAAAACAGTGGCGCAGCAGGAAGCGGAGCGCGGCCTGTTGTATCAATCGGACCCTGCGGCTTGCTGCCGGCTTCGCAAGGTCGCGCCGCTGATGAAAGCTCTGGAGCCATTCGACATTTGGTTCACGGGCCTGAGGCGCGAGCAATCGCCCACGCGCGCGAATCTCAGAAAGGTCGAGCAACACCGGCTTCCCAGCGGCAAAACATTGCTCAAGATGAGCCCGCTCGCGGCTTGGACCTGGACGCAAGTGTGGGAATACACGGGCGCGCATCGCCTCGCGTACTTGCCGCTCTACGACGCGGGTTACCCCAGCATCGGCTGCGAACCATGCACCGCGCTTCCCGCGGATCCGAGCAACGCGCGGTCCGGGCGTTGGAGCGGACGCAAGCTGGAGTGCGGCATTCACACGTTTTCCGAGCGTGGCGCATGACGCAACTATTGATCGGATTCCTCATTGCTCTCGCCGTTGGACTTACTGGAATCGGTGGTGGCAGCTTCACCGTGCCCGTGCTTCTGCTCTTTGCGGGGCTTTCTGCTGGCGAAGCTGTGGGTACTGCCTTCATCTTCGCAGGCGTCGTGCGTCTGCTCGCCGCGCCTTTCTATCTTTTCAGCCGCCAGATTCATTTGCGCTATTTCTGGCTCTTGCTGCGCGGCGCGATTCCCGGTCTCCTCGCCGGAACTTTGGCGCTCCGCTATATGACCGCGAGCGGGCAGAAATCCACGGTGGTGATCATTCTTGGCGCGGTGTTGTCTCTCTCTTCGGCGGTGAGCTTTTTGCCGCGCGTGCGCAAACCCCAATTCATGGGCAAAAATTCCCACTGGCTGCCTTGGCTTGCTTTTCCTATCGGCGTCGAATCGGGATTCTCCTCTGCCGGCGCTGGTGCTCTGGGCACCGTGCTGCTGCTCAATTACTCGGAGATGACCCCCGCACAGGTCGTCGGCACCGATTTGCTTTTCGGGCTGGTGCTGGCGGTCCTCGGCGCGATCTTTTACTGGACGGTAGGCTCGATCAGCGTGTCCGTGCTTTTGCCGCTGCTTCTTGGGGGACTGCCCGGCGTGCTCTTAGGTTGCTTCCTTTCGCGGCGCATTCCAGCGCATAAGCTTCGTGCAGTGATGGCTATCCTGGCCTTTTTTGCCGGGGTGCAGCTGGTTGTTTCGGGTGTCAAGGCGCGCTCACAGAACGCGCGTAATGCAAGTCATCGAGGCATCACCGCTTCGCAGAACTACGGCGCTGCTTCGCTGGTTCGCTGAAATCCCAACTCCGAGAGGAAGCTCGTGCCATGCGGGATTTCCCCGCCGAAATTCTCCGCGATGGTTTGGCCCATGTCGGCCAGCGTGTCGCGCACGCCGAGGTTCACTCCTGCGCCTTTTCCTGGAGAGTACGCCAGGATAGGAACGTACTCGCGCGAGTGGTCCGTCGTCGGCCAACGCGGGTCTGGATCGCAGCCGTGATCCGCCGTGATCATCAGCAAGTCGGAAAGACTGAGTAACGGCAAAAATGCGCCCAGCATGCGGTCGAACTCTTCGAGCGACTTGGCAAATCCCTGGACGTCTTTTCGGTGGCCGTACAGCATGTCGAAATCAACGAGGTTGCAGAAGATCAGCCCGTCTTTCCGCTCTTTTGCGGCGGCGGCCAATTTTTCCATGCCATCGGCGTTGCCTTTAGTGGTGAGGTATTCGTCCACGCCGCGTCCGTTGTAAATGTCGTGAATTTTTCCAACGCCCAGCACGCGCACCTTGCGCTCAGCTAACACGTCAAGGAGCATTGGCTTTGGCGGATCCACCGCATAGTCATGGCGGCGTGTGGTGCGCACGAAATTTCCGGCGGTTCCCGTAAATGGTCTGGCAATCACGCGCCCGACGCGGTGCGGCCCGTCCAACAACTTGCGCGCGATTTCGCACATGCGATAGAGGTCCGCGATGGGGATCACGTCTTCATGCGCGGCGATCTGAAAGACGCTGTCGCCGGACGTGTACACAATGGGCTTGCCGGTTCGGATGTGCTCCTCGCCGAGTTCTTTGATGATTTCCGTTCCCGACGCTGGTTTGTTTCCGATGGTCTTTGCGCCAGTTTGCTTCTCGAATTCCTCGATCAATTCGCGGGGAAACCCGTTCTTATAAACAGGGAAGGCTTGTTCGAGCCACACTCCGGCCATTTCCCAATGGCCCGTGGTTGTGTCTTTTCCGGGAGATCTTGTTGCACCCTTGCCGTAGGCGCCGAATGGAGCTGCCGTGGGGCCCAGGAATTTCAGTGGCGCGATGTTGGCGAGCCCGAGCCGCACCAGATTGGGGATTTGCAGCAATCGCGATTCCGCGATGTGGCCCAGCGTGTTCCTTCCAACGTCATCATAGGCTGCAGCGTCGGGCAATTCGCCGATCCCGACGCTATCAAGCACAATCCAGAAGACTCTCCTGTACATATTCACGCTGGTCTTCACCACCCCTTTGCCAAAACTCTATCACACCCCAATAATTGCGAGTTTCGCGCAGAGAGAAAAGCTTCCTTGTAGGAACTATCGTTTCACCGACAGTTGCGCGCTGGCCGGGCGCCCCACGAGGTTTACCTTAGCCGGTTGTTGTACGGTATCCTTGCCGCTGAACTATTTTTCCTTCGCATGCGTAGTACAAGGTGGTGGAGGTGCGCCATGCCCGAGGACAGCAATCCACGGCGAGCGTCTTTGGTTCTGCCGATTATACTCATAACTTTCGGTGTTCTCTTCCTGGTGCACAATTGGCGTCCGGCTTTCGATCCTTGGTCCGTCTTGTTGGATTATTGGCCGCTCATTCTCGTCTTCGTGGGGCTGGGAATGATTTACGACAATTTTCAAAGAAGCCGTAATCCCAACCCGCGTTCCGGCATTTCGGTTGGCTCGACGGTGGGCATTCTGGCATTTGTTCTCGTGCTTGTTCTGCTGCTCTGGCACGGCCGCGGGGTTGCCCGCAGGCACGGGTTCTCGTCCCGCGAGAGCCACACGTCTCAAACTGTGGATCTTCAGGGAGCAAAGTCCGCGCGTGCCAAATTGGAGATGGGTGCGGGTGAGCTGACCATCAGTTCTGATTCTGCGCATGCACTGGACGCCGATTTCAGGTTTACGGGGAGCTTCGATGAACCTCGGGTGGACTACCATGTCACGGATGGGGTGGGGCAAATCACCATCTCCCAGGGTTCCCATCCCGTGCACTTTGGCAACTCGAGAAACGAGTGGAATTTGAGGTTCGGCAAGGATCTGCCTTTAGAGCTGGGCGTGGAAATGGGCGCGGGTCAGGGCAATCTGGATTTTCGCGACATCCCCCTCACGCGGTTGGACCTTCATCTGGGAGCCGGCCAGGTGGACGTGGACCTGACCGGGGATCGCAAGGCGGATCTGACAGCGGACATAGAGGGCGGTGTGGGCCAGGCCAATATCCGGTTGCCCAAAAAGATCGGCGTCATCGCTCAGGCATCCGGTGGTATCGGTTCCATCAGCACCCACGGCTTCAAGGAAGAGGGGGGCTCGTACACCAACGAAGCGTATGGAAAATCGCCTACCACGATTCACCTGAAGGTGTCTGGCGGAATTGGCGAGATCGTTCTGAACCAGGAACCGTAATCCACAATCGGAGGCTGAGGGCTGGGAGACAAATGCAGCCGGGACTTCCGCAGGAGGCTAGGTTACAGGTAACCCATTTTTGGAGATGAGCATGGGGGCCCGGGGAAGATCCAAGTCGTCCCGCGACAAGGTCAGAGCGCACCGCAAGCGCCTGCGTCAGCAAGGTTTCGAGACATTGCGGCTCTTGTTGCGTAACGAATTCCTATACCACCTATAGATGACCGCAAGGTGCTGGTTTGCTCGCGTTTGACAGCCGCTTTATAATTTGAAGTTTGGGCAGTAGACTCGAAACCTGCTGTCTGGGCTTCGCTTTGGCGACTAAACAAATCACCGCAGCGGCGGACATTTCGAAGCCGGAACAGGACGCCTTGCGCGTCCGGGGCGCCCGCGTCCATAACCTCAAAAACGTCACGGTAGACATTCCGCACAACGCCATCACTGTCGTCACCGGCGTGAGCGGCTCGGGCAAATCCTCGCTGGCTTTCGACACGATTTATGCGGAAGGCCAGCGCCGCTATGTCGAATCGCTCTCTGCTTACGCGCGGCAGTTCCTCGAGCGCATGGAAAAGCCGGACGTGGACGAAATCTCCGGGATTGCTCCAGCAGTAGCAATTCGCCAGAAAAATTCCACACGCAATCCGCGCTCGACGGTGGCGACCTCCACGGAGATTTATGATTATCTGCGGTTGTTGTTCGCGCGA
>QHYJ01000061.1:29028-34990 GCA_003223255.1 Acidobacteriota bacterium
AGCCCGGATGAAATCGCCGCACGTGTTTTGTTGTTGCCACCGGGGCGGAGGTTTTACGTTCTTTATCAATTTCGCATCGCGGCGCCTGCTGTGCCGAGCGCTTCGAAACGATCGAGCAAGAAGACCACGGCTTCTCCTTCCGCGGACGCAGCGCGTCAAGGTCTGCTGGAATTGCAAAAGCGCGGTTTCAATCGCTTGTACCAAGCCGGACGGGTGCACGAATTCTCGTCGCCTGAAACGTTGCTGGATGTGGATTTTGCGAAACCGGTGTACGTCCTGGTAGACCGCCTGGCGGTGAATCCCGAATCGCGCCCGCGCCTCGTGGACTCTATCGAGATCTGCTACCGCGAAGGTCATGGCGAAGCCATTCTTGAATTCATCGCTGATAGCTCGGGGAACGCAGCCGAGCGCCTTAGCTTCAACGAACGCTTCGAATGCAAAAACGATGGCACGCTGTACCAGGAGCCAGAGCCGCGGCTGTTCTCCTTCAACAATCCGTATGGCGCTTGCCCCCGCTGCCAGGGCTTTGGAAACACTATTGATTTCGACCTGAATCTCGTCGTTCCCGATCCTGGAAAATCCATCGAAGAAGGAGCGATCGAGCCTTGGACCAAGCCGCGCTATCGCGGTCTCTTCCAGGATTTGAAGTCGTGGGCGCGGGTGCGAGGCATCGCGACGAATGTTCCTTGGCGGCAGCTTTCCCCGGAGCAGCGGCGCCTGGTGCTGGAAGGCGATCCCGCAAATGATTACGAGGGAGTGAAAGGGTACTTCCAGTGGCTGGAGCGAAAAAAATATAAGCTGCACGTGCGTGTTTTCCTGAGCCGTTACCGCGGCTATGCCACGTGTCCCGAATGTGGTGGAACGCGTTTGCGTGCGGAAGCGCGCGCTGTGCGCCTCGCGGGAAAGTCCATTACGGATATCTGCAAGTTCACCGTTAAAGAGGCGCGAGCGTTCTTTTCGAGCTTGCAGCTTTCCGAAACGCAACTAAAAATTGCCGACAAAATTCTGGAAGAAATTCGTACACGCCTGCAATTCCTGGATGAAGTCGGGCTGGACTATCTCGCGCTCGACCGGCTCACTTCGACGCTCTCGGGTGGCGAATCGCAGCGCATTCAACTCGCGACGTCACTCGGTTCCCACCTCGTGGGCGCGCTTTACGTTTTGGATGAGCCCTCGATCGGCTTGCATCCGCGCGACACACAGCGACTCATCGATATCCTCAAGTCGCTTCGCGATCTCGGGAACACCGTCCTCGTCGTTGAACACGACCCCGACACCATTCAAGGCGCCGATCACGTTATCGATCTTGGTCCCGGCGCGGGTGAACTTGGAGGCAAGTTATTATTTGCCGGCCCTTACGCCGCGATTCTCGAGGAACCCCAATCGCTCACCGGCCGCTACCTCAACGGTGAATTGCGCATTCCGGTTCCGAACAAGCGGCACAAGCCCGCCGGGAAATTCCTCCGCCTTTTCGGCGCCTGCCTGCACAACCTGCAAAATCTCGATGTAATGATTCCACTCGGCACGCTCACCGCAGTCACCGGTGTGAGCGGCTCTGGCAAATCCACGCTGGTGCACGACGTTTTGTACAAAGCGCTCGCTGCGAAGCGTGTGGGCGGAAGTGTAAAGGAGTTTTGCGATCGCCTCGAGGGCGATTCCAACATCCGGGAGGTGGTGATCGTCGATCAGTCTCCCATCGGGCGCACGCCGCGTTCGAATCCCGCAACGTATTTGAAAGCCTTTGATGCTATTCGTGAAGTGTTTGCAGACACGCCGGACGCCAAGCGCCGCGGCTACTCCGCTGGCCATTTTTCGTTCAACGTGCCCGGGGGGCGCTGCGAAACGTGTCAGGGAGACGGCACGGTTACTGTGGAAATGCAGTTTCTCGCCGACGTCGAACTCATCTGCGAAGAGTGTCGCGGCACACGCTTCAAAAGCGGCGTCCTGGAAGTGCGCTATCACGGAAAAAATATTCATGAAGTGCTGCAGCTTACGGTGCGCGAAGCGCTGTCCTTCTTCGTCAACGTTCCCAAGATTGTTGCGAAGCTGCGCATCCTCAACGAAATCGGCCTCGGTTATCTGCGCCTTGGCCAATCCGCCACCACGCTTTCCGGCGGCGAAGCGCAGCGCCTGAAGCTCGCCGCGCATCTCACGCAAACGGATAATTCCGGAATTCTCTATCTTCTCGACGAGCCCACCACGGGTTTGCACTTCGACGACATTGCCAAGCTGCTCGGCGCTTTTCGCAAGCTGCTCGAAGGCGGCGCCTCTCTTCTGGTCATCGAACACAATCTCGACGTCATTAAGTCCGCGGACTGGCTGATCGACTTGGGGCCGGAAGGCGGCGGCCAAGGCGGAAAGATTATTGCCACCGGCACTCCCGAGCAGGTCGCCCGCAACACGCAATCCCACACGGGCAGGTTTCTCTCGCGCGTCTTGAATGGCAACGGACAGGCCCGCCTGCCGAATGGTCAGGCAAAGCGTCCGCCCAACGGAGCATCCGAACTCAACGGCGGCTCAGCTACCATCGCGAATGGAAGCAAAACTCCGGCTGAACCATGACGCCTTTGCCCTTCACTAGAAATTCCGCAGTCGCGTTTTTTTGCGCTTTGTCCGTTTATTTCCCTGTAGGGGTTCAGCTTTATTCCGAGGCTTTGCGAGGGAATCCCGCGGTTTATCAGAATAATTCTTCTGCATCCCGGGCGCAGACTTCCACAAAAGCAAAGCCAGCCGGCCAAACCAAAACGCAAAAGCTTGCCAATCCTCTCAACGATCTGCTTGACGAAGCCCAGCGCGACATCGACCAAAAGCAGTTTGAGGCCGCCATCACGCCCCTTCAGAAAGTTCTCGCCGAGCAACCGGACTTTGCCTACGGGCATTTTCAGCTTGCTTACGTCTACACAGCGCTAAAGAAAACGAAGGAAGCACGTGCCGAGTACGAACGCACAGCGACGCTCGATCCGAAAATGTCCGCCGCGTACGTGAACCTGGGTATGTTGCTTCTGGATAGCCGCGAAGATGTTGCCGCAGTTGTTCCTCTTCGCAAAGCCGTCGAGCTGCTTCCCGCGGAGAGCCGCCCGCGTTATCTCCTTGCGGTCGCGCTGGATCGTTCCGGCGATCGTGCCGGCGCGGCTGAGGCGTTTGAAGCTCTCTTACATCTCGACCCCAAGGACCTCACCGCGCTCGGGTATCTGGGCTGGATGGCTCTCCGCTCCGGCAAGCCGGCGGAAGCCGAAGCGCGATTCCGCCGCGCTGTCGAAGTTGAGCCGAATGGAGTCGACGGGCGTCGTGGCTTGGCAGAAAGCCTCGAAGCACAGAAAAAGCCCGAAGCGGTCGCGGCTTATCGCCAGTATCTCGAGCTCAAACCCGATGATGCCGCTGCGCATGCTCGCTATGTCCGTTTCCTTATGGATCAAGGTCAAAATGACGCTGCCCTCGCCGAACTGGATCGCGCCGAAGCCGGCAGGTCCACCGTGGAATCTCTGAAGCTCCGCGCGGACATCCAGATTGCGCAGAAGAAATGGACCGACGCCATCGCTACGCTGCATCAAGCCATGGTGCTTGCGCCAAACGACGCGCAGCTTCATGGCGGCCTGGGACGCACGTTTTTGCAAGTGCGCGATTTTCTCAACGCCGAAAAGGAGCTCAAAGCCGCCACCCAGCTCGACGCCAAGAACGCCGACTACTGGCGAGATCTCAGCTCCACCTACTATCTCTCAAAAAATTACTCTGCTGCGCTCGCGTCCCTCGACCGGATGGATCAGTTGGAGACTCCCGGAGCAGGGAGTTGGTTCCTCCGCGCACTCTGTTACGATAGCTTGAACCAGGCGAAGCCAGCCCTGGAGGCCTATCAGAAGTTCCTCGAGCTCGACCAGAACAAAAATCCCGATCAAGTCTGGCAGGCTCAAGAGCGGAGTAAGGTCCTGCGACGAATGCTCGAAGGCAAGAAGTGACCGATGAAGGTGCCCCCGAAACTTCAGCAAACGCTCGGCTGCGCGGCCATGGTTTCCTTCATGTTTTTTCCGGCCTTTGCGCAAGAAAGCGTTGCGGAATTGCAGGCCAAGTTTGATCGTGAGAACAATTCGGTCAAAAAAGCAAGACTCTTGGTCAAATTGGCCGACGCGCAGTTTGAGGAATCGCGGCGCGCAGGAAAAGCAGGCGATGACAACGTTGTCGACGCCACGATGGAGAAATTCCGCGACAATGTCCGCGCCGCGCTCGAGGCTTTGAAGAAGCAGCATCCCGACGCCGAAAAACATTCCAACGGCTACCGCCAGATGGAAATGCAGGTGAAGCGGGGGATTCGCGAGGTGGAAGATTCCATGCTCGCTGCGCCCGCGCCTTACAAGCCTCCGCTGCAAATCGTCCGCCAGGACCTGATTGCCATGGACGACGAGCTTATTCGCCTGCTCTTCCCTCATCGGCCCGCTGATAGCAAGCCGCCCGCTCCCACCGCGGAGAAATAACCATGAAACTCAAATCCTCAATTCTTCTTTTTGCTTCTTGCCTGCTTTTGGTTTCAGCCCCCATCTGTGTGAGAGCGGCACAGGAAAAAGACTATTTGAGCGCGCTCGAGGCGGACAAGATCCGCGATGCGGAAACCTCCGCTGAACGCATTAAACTCTTTCTCGGTTTTGCGGAAGACCGCCTGAAAAAATTCCAGTATGAAATCGAGCACCCTTCGTCAAACCGGCACGCCGAAATGCTGAACGCTTTGTTGAATGCTTACATCGGGTGCGTCGATGACGCGGCGGATGTGATGCAGCTCGGAATCGAAAAACAGGAAAACATCCGCAAGGGCATTGACCTGATGGCTTCTCGCACCAAAGAGTTTCTGCCGATTCTCCAAAAATATTCTGCGAATGGACCGGAGCTGGAGCTATACAAAGACAATTTGGATGATGCCATCGAAGGCACGCAAGACGCCATGAACGACGCGGAAAAAGCAAAAAAGAAAGTTGCGCCTCCTCCCGTCCGCCGCAAGCACGGATGGCGCCCCGAGGGATCTGCCTTTGCTCTTCAGTGTGTCCAATATGGACCTTGCACCGAGCGGTTTCCTGGAGAAAGGATTCGCGTAACGCACGCGAGCTACAATTGGCAACGAAACATAAAAGCAAGCCCGGAAAGGCATGTTTTCTCTTACTTAAAACAGGAAACTTACAACTGAAGACTCGTTATAAGCTACTTTCGTTCGTTGAGGAAGCGATCCAAGCGGAATGAATTCAACTCCCAAAACCGAGCCGCTACCCGGAGGCCACGCCCTTTTTCAGCGCATTTTCACGCGGCTCGGCTGCGGCGGACGTCCCCCGCGCTTTCGCGTCGAGTTTTATCCCTATTCCAGCCTGACGCTTACGATTCGCCGCCGCGAAGAAGTGGTTTACGTGCGATTCTCTGACCTTTTGCGCCGCGCGCCTCTTTCCGTGCTGGAAGCGGCAGCGGCGCTTCTGCTCGCGCGCGTGTATCGCCGCAAACCTCCCGCTTCCCTGGTCGAACCTTACCTGCAATATGCCCGCTCCGGCCGCACGCGCAGCCGCATGAACCGCATGCGCCGACGTCGCGTTCGCCTGCGTCACAACGGCGCGCAAGGTCGACACTTCAATTTGGAGAAACTCTTTGACGAATTGAACGGCAAGTATTTCGCAGGAGAACTGCAGCGGCCGCATATCGGTTGGAGTCTGCGCGCGTGGCGGCGGCAGTTTGGCTGTTACGATCCCGGGCCGAACCAGATCCTGCTGAATCGGCGCCTCGACCATCCTCGCGTGCCGCGATGCGCCGTGGAATACGTTCTTTTTCACGAGATGCTGCACCTCAAGCATCCCACGCGGCGTTCCGGCTGCACGCTAGTTTCCCATTCCCGCCGATTTCGCGAAGAGGAAACGCGCTTCACCGAATTCGAACGCGCCCGCCGAATCCTCGACCGCCTTGCCCGCTAAGGGGCTGCGCATAAATAATTTGGCATTTT
>QHYJ01000285.1:0-13397 GCA_003223255.1 Acidobacteriota bacterium
CGCCTGTAGTTCTTCCGGCGTGAACTCCGTGGCCTTTGGGCTGCTCCCGTGTGTCAGCACCGCTACGGTCGAAAGCACCTTAATGTGGTCCACCCCGTCATGCGCTAGCAGCCGAACCTTCTGGCGCAGTTCCCACGGACTGTTTGCTTACCCGTAAGGCAAATCCCACGGCAGTCGGATATCGGGCGCCTGGCCGGTCATAGCTCCGGCGCCGCCCGTAATGGTGATGTAGGCTCCCGCCACATACATGCGTGGACCGATGATATCTCCTTCGGCGATTGCGTCGCGCAGCGCGACATCGTTCAGTGCCCGGTAGGTTCCCACATCCCGCACCGTCGTGAACCCGGAGTGCAGCGTTGCCCGCGCGTTCGGCACGGACTCCAGCACCACTTGCGACGCCGTCTTCTTGAGCACATTGAACGGGTCTCCGTTTTCCAGCCCTTTGCCATCCGCCAGGTGTGTGTGGCAGTCGATGAACCCCGGCAAAACCGTCTTGTCTGAGAGATCGATAATCCTCGCCCCGGCCGGAATCGCCAAGCCCTTCCCCACGGACTGAATCTTCCCACCAGCAACTATGATGACTTGGTCGGTGAGGACTATGCTTGCGTCTGGATCGACGAGACGCCCAGCGCGGACCGCCGTGACCTGTGCCGCGGCGATCGAAGAAAAAGCGCAGGCCAACGAAGCTAAGACTGCATTTTTCATGGTTGTCACCTGCAAGACGTTAACGCAATCCTGGTTTTGGAACAGCCTGCGGCTGCATTCCGCAACATCGATCCAGTCCTTTGGTCCTCAATTTACCCCAATTCTAATTCAACGACGATCCCCGACAACACGCAAGTTCTCCGGGGGGTATTCAATCCGAAAGAGAATAGCGGCAGGATTTAAGCCAAGTTGAATGTCCATCTCTCATCCCTGACTTTGTGCTATCAACCGACGCGCGGATACAGACTCTTCCGTCTCTAGGTAAGATCATGTGACGTTGCAAATTTGAATTGTTGTTGACAAAAGGCAGAATGGGCATAGAATCGCCTGACAAATCAAGTCACGTCACGTCCAAGAGTGGGGATGTCACAAACTGCCTGGGGGTGGTCCATGATGTCCAAGCTGGGCCGTTTTTCTATTTTTAACGCACTTCTGTTAGTTGTTCTTTTCTCTGCAGGCGCGCTGTCCGCACAAATCATCACGGGAGAAATCACAGGCACGGTGACGGATCCGTCCGGGGCGTCTGTGCCCAACGCGACGGTCACTGCGACGTGCACCGCGACGAACGCGTCGCGCACCATTGCGACCGGCGATTCGGGCAGTTACGTGCTGTCGAACCTTCCGCCGTGCTTATATAGCCTGAGTGTCTCGGCCCCAGGGTTCAAGACGTCCCTCAGCAAAGCGGACGTCGAAGTCGGCATCACCATCAAGAAGGATTTCGCGCTCCAGGTGGGTCAGAAGGCGGAAACGGTGATGGTTGAGGCCGCTTCGCCGCTGGTGGATTACTCGCCAGGCGTGAACACCGACGTGGACACCAAGGCCATCCTGGATCTGCCGACCGAAGGCCGCGACTTCAAATCCATTCTCGGCCTCACACCGGGCGTGCAGCGCTCCCCGGGCGGAGGCTTTATGGACGTCAGCATCAACGGACAGCGGACGAGCACCAACAACTATATGATCGACGGCGTGCCCAATAACGACCGCTTTTACGGCAACGAGCTGGTTGGCCAGCCCGGACTCCTGGGGGTTCCTTCCGCGCTTCTCGGCAACGACTCGATTGGGGAATATACGATCCAGCAATTGCCTACCGCGGAAAACGGTGTCAAGGGTGGGGCGGCCATCAACGTGACGTCGAAGAGCGGTACCAACGGCTTCCACGGAACGGCTTTCTACTTTGGCGACTACGATTGGCTCAATGCAAACAACTTTTTCTCGACCACAAGGACGGCCTACCACAATCATAATTACGGGGGCACGCTGGGCGGTCCCATCATCAAGGACCGAACCTTTTTCTTCGTCAACTTCGAAGCGCAACGAAACAAGTCCCTGGCTCCTTACAACGTGATCCTGCCGACACAGGGCGACCTCCAGGCGGTGACAAATTTTTTCAACTGCGCGCCCGGGAATACAGCCTCTTGCCCGATTGACTCCGGGACCGGCAATCCCATCGTCACCAATACAAATAATCTGCCGATGAACTCTGCAGGCTTGGCCTTGTTGAAGTATTACCCATGCTCAGATGGCGCGGGCGGCACTGTTCAGTGTACTCCCGGGGCTGCCAGCGCAACTGTGCAACCCGGAGGGTTTACGCAGACCGTTTTGCTTCCCGACATCAACACCCTTCCCGGCAGTTTCATTATCAAGATTGACCACAAGCTGAACAACAAAATGAGTCTTTCCGGCCGGTATCTTTATGCGGACAGCGTGCAATCCGGTCCCGCCTTCGGCTACACGATTCCCCCGGCAGCCGGAAGCGGCCTGGGCGCAGACGGATTTAACAGCATTGTGCCCACGCGGGTGCAGTTTGCCGGCGGCAATTGGATCTACAACATTGCTGCCAACAAGATCCTCGATGTGCGCTTCAGCTGGTCGCGCTTCTCCCAGATTCTGGCGCCAAATAACAAGATTGATCCCCTGAGCTTGGGCGTCGACACGGGTCCGCTGAGCCCCCTCGACTTCGGCGTGCCGCCTGTTTATGCCAGCAGTGTGACCTATGGGAACATCGGCGGCATCCAGGGCTACCCGCTCAGCACCCGCCCCACGCAGACCTATGATGTGTCGGCCCATACTACCTGGATCAAAGGCAACCACACCTTCAAATTCGGTGGTAACTATCAGCGCGCTTCGACGGGCAGCCTGCGGAATCGTGCCCGGACGGGCCTGTTCAGTTTCCAGGGAGACAACGAATTTACGGCCGCGGACCCGGCGAATAACATTACGATCCCTGGCTACGACATTGTCCTTACGCAATTGCTCCTTGGCCGGATGGATCGGGCCGCCCGCTCTTTCGGCGACACTGCACGTCACATCTACCAACCCACTCTAGGACTCTTTTTCCAGGATGAGTGGAAGGTGACGCCGCGTGTGACTGCCAGCTACGGCCTGCGCTGGGATCTGAACGGAGCGCTTGGTGAAACCGGCAATCGTGGCTCCAATTTTTTCCCCAACCAGGGTCTGGTCCAGTTAGGCAAAGGACTCCCCCGTCTTTATGACTTGGACCTGCATGATTTTGGGCCACGCGCCGGACTGGCTTGGGACATCTTCGGCAACGGCAAGACCTCTTTCCGAGTCGGTTACTCCATGGCTTACGACGTGGCGAATTTTGCGGCTATTCTCGCGCCTTACCTCTATCAGGGGGCGCGCGCTGGCGCCTTTACCAATTCCGACTTAGGGGTCTTCTCGGTCACCGCCGATGGGAACGAGGATGTGGGCACGAACCTATCGACTCTTTTCGAAGCATTTGGGCCCAATACGTGCTACAACCCTGCGGTCAACACCGGGTCGCCCGACTGGGTTTGCATCGGCCCGCAAGCAGGAAGCCCGAACCCGACCACGCCCTTCCAAACCTATGGCGCCAATCCTACAGGCACCTCGCCCTTCAACGCATTCGGGACCGTTTCTCCCTTGCGGACGCCAAGAATCCAATACTACAACGCCACCATCCAGCATGAACTGTTCCCGAATAATGTCCTCACGGTCAGCTACGTCGGCGCTCATGGCACGAACATGCTCCTGAACCGCCAACTGAATCTACGTCCGATCGGCTGCTGGAGCGACTTGATCAACCCCGCGACGATAACCCCCTCGAACCCCACTGGCGATCCGTACGGACAGCTAACCGGCGGTCCGATGAGTGCTAACAATCCCACTTCTCTAAATTGCAATCGGCCGTTTGACTCGGTCTTCCAGACTGGCGGTGTGCCTACATTCAAGTACGTCAACCAACTCACCAACGACGGCTTTTCACGCTACAACTCGATGCAGGTCACCTACCGGCAGCGCAATTGGCGCGGGCTCAACACCATAGTCAACTTCACCTGGTCGAACTGCATCGACACCAATTCCGTCAATCGCGGCGGTTCGTCTACGCTTCCGATCGCGGAGAATCCGTACAATCCCAGAAGTAACCAGGGCCCCTGCGACACGGATGTTCGGAGGAACTTCAACACGGGCATCGGGTACGACTTCCCGAAATGGAGTGCAATAGGCCGCTTAGGAGACGGCTGGCAGATTGGGAGCGTCGCCACCTACGCCAGCGGGCGGCCGTGGACAGCGCTGCTCTCGAGCGGCGCGGATAACTCCGGACAGGACCTCACCTACCAGAGGCCAGACTGCGTCGGAAAGCCCATCTACCAGTTTAGCGATCCCAACAGCCCCACCATTACCAATGTGCCCGCGGTCTTTGCCATTCCAGCCGACGGAACCATCGGTACCTGCGGCCGCAACGCCTTCCGCGGCCCGCATATCGTCCAGTGGGACTTCAACCTGAACAAGACCACCAAGATCACGGAAAAGATTAGCCTTCAGCTCCGCTTTGAGGTCTTCAACCTGTTGAACCATCCTAATTTCAACGCGTTACCGGCTGGGGTCACGATTTCTCAGAAAAAGATAGACAGCTTCCCGAACACCAGCTTCTCCACGTACGCGCAAACGCCCGACGTCTCCTCGGGCAACCCCTTCCTCTCCCAGGGCGGCCCGCGGGCGGGGCAAATCGGGGCGAAGATCATTTTTTGATCTCGGCTCCTGGCTTTGGCACCGAAAAAGGAGTCTGCTACAATGCAGGCTCCTTTTTCTTTTATGCGGCGCGCTTGCATCCTTTGCCTCTTCGTTCTGTTGCCCGCGCTAGCCGCGGCAGCCACAAACCGGCCCAACGTTATCGTGATCACCTTGGATACGGTCCGAGCTGACCGCATGGGCTTTCTGGGCTCCAAGCAGGGTTTGACGCCACAACTCGATGCGCTGGCGAGTCAGGGCGTGGTGTTCGAGCATGCCTACTCCCAGGCGCCCATTACGCCGGTTTCTCACGCGACCATACTCACCGGGACTTTCCCGCAATACCACGGCATCCGCAACTTCGGCGACCGCCTGCCGCCAAGCGTCCCCTTTCTACCCGAGATTCTCCACGCCCAGGACTACGGCACGGGGGCCTTCGTCGGCAGCATCATCCTCGACCCGAAAAACGGGTTTGCCTCCGGATTCGAGCGCGGCTTCGATGTCTACAATGCAGGCTTTCACCGGCAGAAGACCGGGGAGCGCCGCGAGGCTTCCATGCAGCGCCGCGGCGACGTGACTCTGGGATACGTGCTCGAATGGCTTGGCCAGCAGAAGGGCAGTCCGTTTTTCCTGTGGTTTCACCTGTGGGACGCGCATGACCCGTACAATCCACCCGAACCGTTCCGCAGCCGGTTTCCGGGCGCCCCTTACAACGGGAGTATCGCCTATGTGGATGCCACGGTGGGGAGGCTGCTCGACTATTTGCGGAACCAAGGGCTGTATGACAATGCGCTGATCGCCATCGCCGCCGATCACGGCGAATCCCTGGGCGACCACGGCGAACTGACCCACAGTATTTTCCTTTACGACGCTACCATCCACGTGCCCCTGCTGCTCAAACTTCCCGGCAATCGTTTTGCCGGTCAGCGCGTCAAGGCCGTTGCAAGCCTGGTGGATCTGGCGCCAACCCTTCTCGACGCGCTGGGGCAGACGCCGCCTCCGGCCATGCAGGGCCGTTCGCTGCTCCCTCTAATTGGAAATCCGCACCGTGAAAACCGTCCTTCGTTTGCCACTGGCGACCACTCCGAGCGCTCGTTCGGCTGGAGCGCGCTTGTGTCTCTGCGCAACGGCAACCAGCTTTACGTGCGCGCGCCGTCGCCCGAGCTTTATGATCTGGCTTCAGACCCTGGCGCGAAGATAAATCTCTATCCGCGCAACCGAGCCGCCGCGGTGCGCCTCGCAATCCAGCTGGATAGTTTGGTTAAGCGCATCAGCGCAGGCGCACCTCAGGCCTTGCAGGACGGACTCGACGAAAAGAGCAGAGAAAAGCTCCGTGCGCTAGGCTACGTGGCGTCTGGAAAGACCACCGCGCTCACAAGCATTGACCCCAAGGACCGCATCGATGTGGCCAACGATATGCACGATGCCAGCCTGGCCATTGAAGAAGGGAAGGAAGCCACCGTCATCCCGCTGCTGCTGAGCGTCGTGGCCAAGGACCCGCAAATCCAAGCGGCGCAGTATTACCTCGGAATCGCCTACTCGCGGAATGGCAACTTTGCGAAAGCCATCCCTCCCCTACGCAAAGCCATCGAACTGCGGCCGGATGCGCTGATGGCACAGTACGAGCTGGCCATCTGCTTCTATGAAACCGGCGATCTGAATGCCGCTGCCACGTATTTCGAAATCTTGGTGGAAAACCGGCCCGATTGGAGCGACGCCCGCTATTCTTTGGCCTCCATTTATGCCCGTACTGGACGGCCTCAGGAAGCGGCCAAAGACCTGCTCATAGTCCTCCAGGGAGAGCCGGACCACTACCGCGCCAACCTGCTTCTGGGGCGCATGCTGTTTCTGAACGGCACTTTCGCCGAGGCGTTGCCTTACCTGGAAAAGGCCGCGGCGGTACAAACGGATTCCGGCGAGGCACATTCCTTCCTGGCGGATGAATACGAGAAACTTGGCCGCGCCGGAGATGCCGCACGCGAGCGCGCCGAGGCTGAGCGGCTAAAACAACCGAACCGCCCGTGAATCCGTGCCCTTCTTTGTTCTTTGTGTGCCTGTTACGACCGCGTATTTTGCGCGGCGCTTAGCTGGGCCGTATCGGGCCGTATCACCTCCCTGGACATCCAAAACCCGCAACTATATAATCCCGTTTCCAATCAAGGGTGAACTATGGTCTCGCGAAGTGTTTCCGGTCTCCTGTTGTCGGTTTCTTTGCTAGCTATCCCTGTCTTCGGACAGGACGCAAGCGCTCCCAAGGCTAAACCGCATGTCATCATCCTTGGCGTCAATGGTATGGAGCTTGACATTGTTCGTCCGCTGCTTCTCAAGGGCCAGATGCCCAATTTGGCAAGCGTGATCGACAGAGGCGCTTACGGAAAGTTGCGCACCGTCTCCGCCCCCAATTGCCCCCGCGTCTATTCCACACTCTTCACCAGCACCTATCCTGAAGAACACGGGGTAACCGGCTTCCTCGTCGGCGGAATTACCGCCAACACCAATATGCTGAAGGAAGAGCCCCTCTGGTCGATGCTTTCCAAGAACGGCATTACCGTAGGCATGGCCAATGTGCCCGCAACTTTTCCGGTCATGCCTGTCAATGGTTACATGATTAGCGGCATGTTGACTCGCGGTAAGAACTGCGAAGACGGTGTGCTCTGTGCGCCGAAACTCAGCGAAGTGATGGGCGGAGATGCGGTCTATCCCAGAAGCATGCAAGCTGAGTTACTCAAAAATGTGGGCGACTTCTATATTGACTGCGAGCGTATGCCCTCGGCCGCTGACTTGAAAGGCCACGAAGCGGCTGTGATTGACCGATGGCTGGCAAAGGTTCAGCTCATTCGCGACCAGCAGACGAAGCTGTTTGATTATCTCCTGACCCAGCACTCCACCGATTTTACTTTCATGGTGCAGTCCTGCGAGGACCGCACTGGCCACTGGCTCTACCCCATTACGCCCTTCCATGTTGGCTACAATCCCAGCATCAACAACGTTCGTCTGGACGCCTTTCCAAGCCAGTACATCGCATTTGATAAAGTCTTGGGCACTGTATTGAAGCATGTGGACGCCAACACTTATTTATTCATCGTCTCCGACCACGGCATTAAGCCGCTCCGTGAGTTCGAGGAGAAAGATCCACACGCACATATGGACCATGAGAAGACCACCCCGGTCATCGCCAAGCACGATTTTGCCGATGGCGACGACGTTCCCGGTTCGTTTTTTGCCATCGGGCCAGGGATCAAGAATGACTTCCGGCTCATGGGGTTGGGAGCCAGTGTGTACGACATTGCGCCGACCGTCTTGCATATCTACGGCCTCGAGCAACCAATGCAAATGCGCGGGCGTATTCTCATGGAAATCTTCGACGGCACGGAGCATAAAGTAGCGGAGAAGAAGTAATCGATCGGCCCCTGCCGACCAACAGCACTTCTTGCATCTACGCCGTTGCGTAGTCAGTGGCGAGGTACTGTTGCTCGCAGGCTCTTAGCTCGGTCTCTGGCTTGCTGTGCCGGCCCTGCCTTCCCAAGTCCCGCATAAGCCTGCGCCAGCAGCTCAAACAGATCCGCATTGCTGTCCAAAGATTTAGTGCTCTCTTCAAGGAACTCCGCCGCGTCTGCGAACTTCTTCTCACGAAGCAGGGCTTTTGCAAGACCTATCTGTGCCTCCGCGCTCGCGGGTTGTAACAGAAGTGCCGCTTCGAATTCGTCCTCCGCCGCTGTTGCATCATTCGATTTAAGATAGACCTGCCCCAGCAGCAGCCGCGTAGCGAGCTGTTTCGGGTTCAGTTTTAAGCTTGTTTGCAAAGCGTGTCGCGCGCCGGCCGAATCGCCGCTCAGCTCCAGCGCTCGCCCGTAATCGTATGCCAAGGTTGCATCATCGGGGCGCACCTCGCATGCCCGTCCCAGATAATAGGCAGCGTTTGAGTAATTTTTCGATTCCATTTCCAAGCGGCCCAATTGCGATAGGCCAATTTCAGATTGATTGTCCAATCGCAGCAATTTCTCTAAGGCCGTTCGTGCTTTTGCCGTTTGCCCATCTTCGGAGGCCATCATCGCGACATGCAGCAGGTTTTGTTCTTCGACCTTGTCCTTGGGGTCGGGCAACAAGGAAGGTTCCGGAACATCGGTTGAGGATCGCGCATCCGCCACCCCCAAATACCCAAGCGCCCGCAGCTCATCGATTGTGCCGGGGGCCACAGCTGTGGCTGAAGGTCTTCCTGCGGCCGGCGTCTTGGCAATTAGTTCTGCAAGCTCCTTGCGCAGTTTCTGCACCGTGCTGTCCCACGGCACGTAGTTGTTTCGGGCTTCTCTCGGGTCAGACCGGAGATCGTACAATTCCGGCCGTGGGGCTTCGATGAATTTGAAGCCATCCCTTCTGACCGACCGCAGGGGAGCCCATCCAAAGCGCAACGGATAGTCGGTCTCGCCAAAAACAGTCCGGGAAGGCGCTTCGATGCCGAGGAATGTGGGCTTCAGTGAAGTGCCATCCAGACTTGCTGGCGCCGGAACGCCAAGTAGGTCCAAAATCGTGGGCAGAAGGTCTATCGTCCGCGCCTGCTCAACAACCACTTTGCCCGCTTCCTGCTCATTTGGCAGCTTCACAATCAAGGGAATATGGGTTGTCGAATCGTAGAGAAGAATCCCGTGCGTGTCTTCGCCGTGCTCGCCCAATCCTTCCCCGTGATCCCCGACCACAACAATCAGGGCTCCCTCAAACCAGTTTTGTTCCTTCAGGTATGTGAGGAAGTGACCCAATGCCGAATCCGCGTACGCAACTTCCCCATCGTAGAGGTGATCCTTGTACATCTCGGAATACGGCGGAGGCGGCTCATAGGGATCATGCGGATCATATAAGTGCACCCAAACGAAATGTGGCCCTGTCCGGTGCGCATTTAGCCATGTCTCTGCCCGTTGCACTACCTCCATGCCCCGGCGCTCAAGTCGCCCCCATCGCGATTTCGTCTCGGTCTTCTCTGGAAAATTGTCATAGAACTCGAATCCGCGATCGAGACCCGGTGCCAGGGTCTTGCTATCCAAAATGACTGATCCAATAAATGCTGCGGTTTGATAGCCTCGCTTCTCGAGCAATTCTGCCAGCGTGAAACGATCGGCCGTCAAGGGTACGCCAAAGTCGCTCACCCCATGGGAACTCGGCAGCAGCCCGGTCAGAATGCTTGCGTGCGAAGTGTTCGTAATCGGGCTTGGCGTGAATGCTTGCGCGAACCGAATGCTCCGCTTTGCCAGTTGATCCATCGCGGGAGTTTGGACCCGCGCATAACCATAACAACCCACGTGGTCGCTCCGCAGCGTGTCGATGGTAATCAGAAAAACATTCTCGCGGGGCATCTCTTCGCCTGCGCCGACCCAGGCGGTGAGGATCGCGGTGGCCAAACACCAATTGAAAATGAGTCGCAGGGTCCTCACGACGTTTGAGCGTAGCACACGCACCGCTTGCGATGCGCTGTCATTTGCCTTGACTCAGGTTCTTGGTGCCTTCACAATTCAATCGCTGGGCCCATGGTTCTTCCGCTGCTCGCTGCCCAGGAGGCTCAGGGAGAGAGCAAAAGCTTCCGGAGAAATGGCTGCCCGTGAAACAATTCAGGCCTGCTGGGGATCCGCGCGCTGCGGCTCGCTTTTTGCAGTGCGGCTGCGTATTGTCCTGTTTGCGAGTCTGCTCCTCTCGATGCCCTCCGCAGTCCGTTCGGATGATTTCTGGAAGCATAAGCCTCCTGCGCAGTGGTCCGCTGCGGAAGCCCTGAAGTTAGTGCGAAGGCCGCCGTGGGCAAGGCTGGAAGTTGTGGTCTTCGGCGAGAAGGAGACTGAAGCGGCCTTCAGCGTTCCCACGGGTACAAAACACTGCGACCCGGATGCCATCGACCAAAACGGGAATTGCATGCAGAAAGGGCGAATCGAGGCGCCGCTCGATTCTTCCCGTCAGATGGATGCAGCGCCGCTAATCAAACCTTGGGCCGGCATCCTGGTGCGCTGGGAATCAGCCGCTCCCGTCGCCCAGGCCTTTGCTCGGCTCGCGGAACTCGGCGAGGGACCAGCCGCGGCGTTTTACGCCCCTCCGCCGCGTCTTCCAGTGGATCGCTACGTCATCACCGTAAAGCTCGAGCAACCTGGCCGCAAGGGTTTCGAGCCCTTTGCCGTTAGCCCAGCCGGTAAACCCGTCTTGGTCGCCACACTAAAAACACGGCGTAGCATCGTCGTCCCTCTTGAAGTCGAGTTTACCGGAGTCGGTGCGAGTTCTTCAGTTCACTACTTTTTTCCTCGAACGATCGATCGAGTCCCTCTGCTCGGCCCCGGACGCGACTGGGCGGAATTCACCTTGCTCGGAACTGGCTTCACCGTGCACTGCAAATTCATGCTCGACGCCGAGTTCCTCGGGCCAATTGACTCACGAGAGAATCCGTAGCTGTTACCTGGTTTGGGCAATTAGAATCATACGACCCCCACCCTTGTGTCCTCCCGAGATGCGCGGGGAGAGGCTATGAAAAACAAAGCAATGTACATCGCGGCGGCGGCAAGCTTCGGTTGGCCAAGTAGGCCAATTCAGGATTGTGGCGCCGTACCTTGGTTAGATTTATCCTCGTTCGCAACGAGGAGGCCGGGGGGTTCGAATCCCCTCTCGTCCACCAGATTCCAAACGACTTAACCGGTTTTTCGGAACTGAATGAGTTGGCCAAGTTGGCCAATTGAAGGGGTTTTGGCCAACTTCTCGCCACCGGAACAGCCCGGAAGCTCGAACCCTATTCCAATTGCCGGTCATGGGCCAAAACCAGAAACACGTCGAGGATTTGGAAACGGATAGTGGGCACCGTGAAGAAGTCGATGGAGACCAGCTGCTTGGCGTGATTCTCTAGGAATGTGCAAAAGGTCTGAGAGGGCGGTTTGCGGCAGCCCACCATGTATTTGCTGACGCTGCTCTCAGCAATGTCGATGCCGCGTTTGAGCAGTTCGCCATGGATGCGGGGCGCACCCCAACTGGGATTCTCCCGGCACATCTTGCGGATCAGATCTCGGACGTCGCGCGAAATGAGAGCAGCACGCGAACGGAGGATCGAGGACAGGGTTGCGAGGAGTGTCGTTACGAGGCCGGTTAAAGAGGCTGGCTGCGAACCTCGCCCCGAACTCTGGTCCATTACATTACATATAGACCGTGTGAAGGCCGTACGCGCAGAAGTTTTAGGCAACTATCGTAGGATTCCTGATTCCATCGGTTGCCGCGTTTCCAGTGTTTCGCAACAAGGAAATCGCACCGTTTCGCAGCGGATGACATTTTTGGCGAGGGACAACGGATATCATCGCTCCCACCGCTAGCTGCATGATTCAGTCCGGAATGCACAGGAATGCCGTGTCTCCGGCCTCTACAACAGCTTTCCTGAACCCTGGCGGAGCGTTACGATTCGATCGCACTTAACACTCGCAAATCTCTCCTTCGATCCGTCCGGCCAGCTCACCTGCACGGCCTCGATTTCCGGTTGGTCTCCCAAACCGAAGTGGACGCGCACGTCGTTCGCGCTCAGATAACTCGAATCCGTATGAACACGCCTTACTAGCGCGTCGTTGCCGCGCCGGATGACGGTCACCCGCGCGCCGATCGCAAAGCGATTCACTTTTTCTGACTCAAGCTTCACCGTGAGCCAGTGTCGGCGCTGGCCTATCTGATTTCGAAGCAGCCGAACCGGACCGTTATTGTTCGCAACGACGATATCAATAGCGCCGTCGTTGTCGATGTCACCGAAAGCGGCGGCACGACTAACCTCCGCTATTTGGAACACCGAACCGGCTTCGGACGACACATCGCGAAACCGCCTACCGCAGCCCTCGTTATGAAATAACTGCTTGCGCTGGGCATATCGGGATCCGCGGGCGGGCCATGCGCTTCCGAGCGTGACGCCACCATTGGCAATGAAAAGATCCAGCCAGCCGTCGTTGTCATAGTCGAACCATTGGGCGCCAAAACCCGTGTAGCCGAATGTCGGTTGCAGCAGGCCGAAATCAGCGGTGGCATCATCGAACTGTCCGTGAGCATCGCCCCGAAAAACGCTGACGCCCTCGCGGGTGAGATTGGTCACGAGCAACACCAGGCCGCCGTTATTTTCAACATCCGCAAGCGTGACTCCCATGCCGGCCTTTGCCAACCCATCCATGCTGTAAGCGACGCCCATGTCCAGCGCCGATTCCCGGAATGTACCGTCTCCCTGGTTCAGCCAGAGTAGGTTGGCGGAGGTGTCATTGGCGACGTAGATGTCGGTGCGGCCGTCGCCGTTGAAGTCCGCGCATAGCACGCCGAGAGCCGGCCCGTACGAGCTATTGATCCTAGAGGCTTCCGTGATGTCTTCGAACTTGCCGTTCCTGAGATTGCGGAACAATCGCGACGGAACGGCGTGATACATTTTCGGCGTGCAATAGTCAGGCTCGCCAGCCGGCGACGAGCACCCACGATTGCCTTCGACCGTGAAATCGACGTAGTTGCAGACAAACAGATCAAGCCAACCGTCGCCATCCACGTCAACCCATGCCGCGCTGGTCGACCAGTGAGTATCGTCTACCCCAGCTTGTCGCGTCACGTCGGCAAAGGTGCCGTCACCGCTATTGTGATAAAGAACGTTGTGGCCGAAATTCGTGACGTACAAATCGAGAAAGCCGTCATTATCGTAGTCTCCAGCGGCTACGCCCATGCCATACCCAATA
>QHYJ01000285.1:13589-13868 GCA_003223255.1 Acidobacteriota bacterium
AATCTCGGGCATGTAGTGGCGGCCTGTGGCAAAGTTGAAATGCTGGAAATTGAGCCCGACCTCGGTCGCCACGTCCCGGAAGGCCGGAGACGCGTGCGCCCGGACGCGCGGGACGCCGAGGCCGAACGTGGCGAGCCCTTTCAGAAGATCGCGGCGGCGCAGCGGGCCTCCTTGTCCGCTCCCTGACGGTCGCTGATGGTTCAGCGTGGAACCAAAGTTCGTGAAACCCTGTAGGGGCCGGGCACACCCGGCGCACTCCACTATTCCGCACTCTGCAGC
>QHYJ01000283.1 GCA_003223255.1 Acidobacteriota bacterium
AAAACCGGCTAACCTCCAGATCGATTTCGCGGGAATCAGCCAGCGGATTCTGGCTTTGCCGATTCCCGCGCGGAACTACTACGGAATGGCAGCGGGGAAGCCCGGTGTCCTATTTCTCGCGGAGGGACCGGCGGTCGATCCCATCGATTTCGATGATGGCGGTCCCAGCGCGAAAATCCACAAGTTTGAGTTCAAGACGCGCAAGACGGAACAAATTCTGGACGGCGTGACAGCCTTCAATCTTTCATTTAACGGGGAAAAAATGCTGTACGCCAAACAGAACCAGTGGTTTATCGCGCCGGCAGAGAAGCCCGCTGACGCGCCGCCGCAGCCGGGTCAGGGGGGGCCACTGAAACTCGACTCCATGGAGATTTATGTCGATCCGCGCGCGGAATGGAAACACATGTACGAGCAGGTGTGGCGCGACGAGCGGGATTTTCTCTACGATCCCGGTCTCCACGGGCTCAACCTGGATGCAATCAGGAAAAAATACGAACCGTTCCTCGAGAACATTTCCACGCGCGATGATTTGAATTATCTGTTCACGGAAATGCTCGGCAACATTACGATTGGCCACATGTTTGTCGGCGGAGGCGACGTTGCCGAGCCCAAGCGCATCAAAACCGGGCTGCTCGGCGCGGATTATTCGGTCGAAAACGGACGGTACCGTTTTGCGCGCATCTATAACGGCGAAAATTGGAATCCCAAGCTGCGTGCGCCGCTGACACAACCGGGCGTGAACATCCAAGAGGGAGAGTATCTGCTTGCGGTGAACGGCCGGGACGTACGTCCACCCGCCGACATTTACAGCTTTTTCGGGGAGACCGCCGGGAAACAGGTGGTGCTGAAAGTGGGCGCCAAGGCGGATGGCGGCGGATCGCGCGAAGTCACCGTTGTGCCCGTCGATGACGAAACCGCGCTGCGAAATTATGCCTGGATTGAAGACAATCGCCGCAAAGTCGATGAAATGACCGGAGGGCGCGTGGCTTACGTATATTTGCCCGACACTTACGCGGGGGGATATACGAATTTCAATCGCTACTACTTCGCGCAGGTGGGCAAAGACGGGGCCATCATCGATGAACGCTACAACGGCGGCGGAGACATCGCGGATTACATCATCGATTATCTGCGGCGCCCGCTGCTGAGTTACTGGAACATGCGCGAAGGCAAAGATATCACTACGCCCCTCGAAGCGATTTTTGGGCCCAAAGTGATGATCATCAACGAAATGGCGGGTTCCGGTGGAGATGCTTTGCCCTGGATGTTTCGCAAGACGGGCATCGGGCCGCTGGTGGGCAAACGGACTTGGGGAGGATTGGTGGGACATTACACCAATCCGGTTGATTTGCTGGATGGCGGCTTTACCGGCACGCCCGACTTGGCTTTCTACAACCCAAATGGAACGTGGGACGTGGAGAACCACGGCGTGCCGCCCGATATCGAAATGGAATACGATCCGAAGGCGGCGCGTGCAGGCCACGATTCACAATTGGAAAAGGCCGTGGAGGTGGTGATGGATTTGCTCAAAAAAAATCCACCTCCACCGGAGCCGCACCATCCGGCGTTTCCGAATTATCAGAGAGCCGGCACAAACTAGCGTGCTTGGGGTCGCCATGACTTCCTGGCGAGTTGATTCCGACCGGGCAATGCAGATCCCTCCGCCTCCCTCTGCGGAAGACCGCAGCCTGAGGGTCCGGATGACCGGCGGTGTGGTTTCGCAATGCTATAGGAGGCTCAGCGGATCCATGTCCACGAGAGCGGCGGTTTGAGGAATCTCTTTTGCCTGGCAATACGCTAGCGCGCCACCGAGGAGCTTTGTCAGTACGGAGCGTTTGGGAGACTTCAAAAGAAACTGGAAGCGGTGCTCCCTGTTCAAGCGCGCCAACGGCGCCGCGGCGGGCCCAAGGATGCGGACTTTCTCGCCATCGTGCGGCGAAAAATATTCGGAAAGCTGGCGCGACCAGCGGATCGCCTTTTCCAGGCTGGTGTCTCGCACAATGACGTTAGCCAGCGAGGTGAACGGGGGATAGGCCATCATTCGACGGAAGTGCAGTTCGCGTTCGAAAAAGGAAGTGTAGTCCTGTCTGATGGCGTCCTGAATCGCGTAATGCTCGGGATAAAAGGTTTGAATGAGCACGTGGCCCGGCAGTTCGCCGCGACCCGCGCGGCCGGCCACTTGCGTCAGTAATTGGAAGGTTCGCTCGGCGGCGCGAAAATCCGGCAAGCTGAGCGAGGAATCGGCGCTGACGACACCCACCAGCGTCACGCGCTGAAAATCATGCCCTTTGGCGAGCATTTGCGTGCCTACGAGAATGTCCAGCGCGCCGCCGGCAAACGCTCCAAGCGTTTCCTGATATTGGCGCTTGGTGCGGGCGGTGTCGCGGTCGAGGCGGGCAATGCGGGCACCTGGGAATTCCTTGCGCAGGCGTTCTTCGAGTTGCTCCGAGCCCTCGCCGAAAAAATAAACATATTGGGACTGGCACTTCGGGCAGAGTTTCGGGATCGCTTGAATCGAGCCGCAGTAATGGCATTCGAGGCGGTTGCGCTGTTTGTGATGCGTCATGGAGATGCTGCAGTTGACGCACTGCACCGAAGCGCCGCAACTCCGGCATAGCACGGACCAGGAATATCCGCGGCGCTTAATCAGCACCAGGGCCTGCGTTTTATTTGTTAAGCATTCCTGAATACCTGCGCGCAATTTCGAGGAAATCGGGCTGGTCTGATGCGTCTGCTGAAATTCCTCGCGCAAGTCCACAATTTCGACATCCGCGAGTGCACGGTTCGCGACGCGGGAGGTGAGCGTCAATATTTCATATTTGCCATTGCACGCGTGATGATAGCTCTCCATCGACGGCGTGGCAGAGCCAAGTAAGGCTACGGCGTTCTCCATTTTCGCGCGCACAATGGCGATGTCTCTCCCGTGATAACGAGGCGTTTCTTCCTGCTTGTAGCTGCTTTCTTGCTCCTCGTCGACGATAATCAGCCCGAGATTTTCGAGCGGCGCAAAAATTGCCGAGCGCGTACCCACGACGACGCGGGCATCGCCGTTTCGAACGTGCCACCATTCGCGTGCGCGTTCGACATCACTCAGCGCGGAGTGCAGTACGGCGACGCCTTCGAAGCGTGCGCCAAACCAGGAGCGGCATTGCCGGCCGATCCAAAGAGTGAGGGCAATCTCCGGCACTAGGACAATGGCAGTTTTTCCGCGCGCAAGCGTTTCCTGTACAGCACGCAAGTACACTTCGGTCTTGCCGCTGCCAGTGACGCCGTGGAGCAACTGGACGCCGAACTCTCGCAGCTCGAATCGCGCGCGGATCGTTTTTAACGCGTTCTCCTGCTCTGTATTCAGTTCGTGGGCAGGCGGCGTGTAGCCCGCGTCGAAGGGATCCTCCGCCGGGTCCAGCACCTCCTCCCAGCTTTCGAGCAGGCCGTCGCGCAGCATGCGCTCGACCACGGATCGCGTAACGTTTGCGAGCCGCAAAAGCTGCGGCAAAGGAAGCGGGCCGCGCTCGGCTTCGAGCAGGATGCGGATTCTTTCTTCTTTTTCCGCGACCGGTTTGGCTTCTTCATCGCCTGTGGACGTGGCCTTCCAAGCGATCACCCGCTGCGTTTTTCGTTTTTTCTGTCGAATGCTTTCGCGAATTTCAATGAGACCAAGGCGTTGGAGCTTTTGCAGCGAGGAAATACCGAAACCGAGCTTTGCTGGTGGCCTAAAAGGAGCAAAGCCTTTCTTTTCTTTCAGCTTCGCGAGAAATGCAACCTCCAAGGTTGTTAAACCATGAGACAGTTCGCCGCCGCTCAAACTTTCCGAGGCCGCGCGTCCCGCCTCGGTCAAGACGGTTTGCTGCTGTGATTTCAGCTCGGTGAGCGGAGGGAGCATCGTCCGAAAGACTTCACCGATGGGAGCGAGGTAATAATTGGCAATCCAGTTCGCGAGTTCGATGAGCTTCGGAGTGAGCGCGGGGACAAAATCGAGCATGCGGGCGATTTCGCGGATTTTTGTGGCTTTGGGGACGGCTTCCACGAATTCCACGACAACGCCAACTAGAGACCTCTTTCGGAAAGGCACAAGGACTCGGCTGCCCGGCTGCAATGCATCGCGCAACTGTTCCGGCACCGCGTAGGTAAACGTCGTTCGCAGCGGAACGGGCAGGGCTACGTTGCAGAAGGAGCAATTCATCGCGCCGAGTAGTGTATCAGCAGGGCGAAGAGCGCTGCGGCCGTATGTTCCGAGCGGGCCAGGTTGTGTTTCGATCAAGCCAGGATTCCTCGCTGCCCCTGCCTGCGGCAGGCAGGCTCGGAATGACAGAGCGCACGGTTATGCGCTCGAAGTGGCATGCCCTGCCTGTGCGGACGCCGCGCCGAGGCTTATCTGCTGATCAGAAAAATTCCGGCGAAGATAGTGGCGATCCCCGTCCATTGCCAGCGGGAGATGTGTTCGCGCAGGAAAATCGCTGCGAGGCCAACCGTAACCGCGCCGTACAGCGAGCCAAGTACGCTGATGACTGCTACCTGTTCCAATTGCATGCCGCGATTGCTCAGAACGAATGCGAGAGTATCGAACGTTCCCATGCTCAGGGCCATCCAACGCACGCTGCCGCGCGGAAGGCGCATGGGCTGTGCTGCAGAGAAAATTACCGACGCCGTCAGGAGAGAACTGGTCAAGCGAATCATCCACACGGCTTGGATCGCGCCGACGTGAGGCACAATGCGGATCCCGAGCAACCAGAACAGAGCTCCGAATGCGACAGCGGCGGCAATGGCCAGGCCAATGCCACGACTGTTTGTTTTTACCGGCTGCGCGGGATTTTCGGAGGGCACGTGCTCTCCGCCAGCGACCACAGCCACGCCAAACAGAATGAGAATGATTCCGCCAACTCGCGAGGAAAGAATCAGTGTTAGGGCGGGATAGCTCGCCGAAAGAGGAGCGACGACGGCCATCTTGCCGATTTCAAATGAGCGATACAACGACAGCGTGCCGCACGCGTTGAGGAGGCCGGCGAGGAATCCCCACCCCCACGGCTGCCATCCCGAACCGTCAGCGAGGTGTCCCCAGCCGCCAAGCCAACGCATGGAAATCGTAAGGAGTAGAAATCCCGTGAATTGCATGTAGAACATGGTGCGAAGTGTGCCGATGCGATGTGTGGAAGAGCGCGCGACGAAGTCAGCGCCGCCCCAGGTCAGCGCAGTAACCAGCCCAAGCAGGATTCCCATGATGGCTTAGGCGGACTTGCCTTTTGCGCGAAGACCGAGGACCGCCATCACTTTCTGCAGATCTTTCCAGACTTCGCCTTTCGCGTTGGGGTTGCGCAGGAGATAAGCAGGATGGTAGGTGGCCAGTAATTTGCTGTTGCGATACTCGAGCCACTGACCGCGATACTGCGAAATTCCGCGATTGGTTTTCATCAACGTTTTGAAGGCCACGGCGCCGAGGCAAACAATGACTTTAGGCGAGATGACTTCCAGCTGTCGCACTAAGAAGGGCGAGCAGGTGGCGACCTCGTCCTCTTCCGGCGTGCGATTCTCCGGAGGGCGACATTTCACCACGTTGCAAATATAAACGTCCTTGCGCTGCAGGCCCATCGCTTCGACCATTTGCGTAAGAAGTTTCCCGGCGCGCCCGACAAACGGAAGCCCTTGTGCGTCTTCGTCGGCGCCTGGTCCTTCGCCAACAAACACAAGCTCGGCTTTGGGATGTCCATCGCCGAAGACGATGGTGTGACGGTGCTTATGAAGCTTGCAGCGCGTGCACTCTCCCAAATCCTCGCGAATGCGCAAAAGCGTGTCGTTCACGATTTTATCTGAAGCGTCAAAAAGAGAGGGCGCAGGCGCAGATGGCAGCGGCAAGGGCGCAACCTTTGGCAGTGCTGCTGGCGCAGGCTTTTGGAAATGAGGCTTCGCAGTCTTGGGCAAAGTGGGTTCCTCGTGAGCAATGGGATTTGAAACAGCCACATTTTCTACCGATCCCGCGGGCTGTTTATGCGGAAACAGTGCTTCTGGGTACCGATCACGGTAAAAGAAACGAATGCCTAAGTCTTCGTAGAAGGCCAGCCGTTCTGCAACTTTTTTCTGAAGATTCTCTGGAATTTGCCCGGGCATGAGGATCAGACGTTTGAATGCCGGGAGGCGGGAGCGTGGAGCACCGAGCGCAAACGGAGGACTTCATCCAGAATGCGCTGGGCCACTTCGGTCTTGGGCATTTTAGGAAGGGCGTGGTCACGGCCATCGCGAGAAAAAAGGGTGACGACATTTGTGTCCTGGTCAAAGCCGGCGCCTTCCGCGGTGACGTCGTTCGCCACAATCAAATCGGCGTTCTTGGAGGCAAGTTTCTTTCGAGCATTTTCCGCAACGCGCTCCGTTTCCGCGGCGAAACCAACGACAATCTTCTGGCCTTTGTTCTTCGCGAGTTCCGCAAGAATGTCGGTGGTCGGCTCAAGCGAGATCGTCAGCGGAGCATTGCCTTTCTTAATCTTTTCGGCGCGGCGCTCGACGGGCCGGTAATCCGCCACCGCCGCGGCAAGAATGATCATCGACGCTTCGGCGGATCGATCCAGGACCGCCCGACGCATTTCCTCCGCGGTGCGCACGTCCGCGCGTTCGACACCCGCAGGAGTTTCCAAGTTCACAGGGCCGCTGACCAAAATCACCTTCGCGCCGCGCCTCGCAGCAGCCTCGGCAACGGCATAACCCATTTTCCCGGAAGAGCGGTTGGTGAGGAAACGAACGGGATCGAGGTCTTCGCAAGTCGGGCCTGCGGAAACCAGAATCGTTTCGCCATCCAAATCCCGGTGCGCTTTTGTGATTTCGTGTATAGCCGTAAGAATTTCTTCCAGGCCCGCGAGCCGGCCCGGCCCGGTCATGCCGCACGCCAGATAGCCCTCATCGGGTTGCGCTATTTTTACGCCGCGTGCCCGCAGCGTCGCGACATTTTCCTGGGTGGCCGTGTGATTCCACATGTTCACATTCATCGCCGGAGCGACGACTACTGGCGCGGTGCAGGCCAGGTACAACGTGGTGAGAAAATCATCGGCGACGCCACGGGCGAATTTCGCCATGATGTCGGCGGTGGCAGGCGCTACCAGAAGAAGATCCGTGCGCTGCGCGACCGCGATGTGCTCGATGGCGCTTTCAAGGTTGGCTTCGCTGCCGGAAGAGTCCCTGAAGAGATCGGTTATGACTTTCTGTCCGCTCAACGCGGCAAACGTAAGGGGAGTGACGAATTCCCGCGCGGCGCGGGTCATCACTACTTGCACGCTGTGCCCTTCCTGCTGCAAGCGGCGAACCAGCTCCGCGGCTTTGTACGCCGCCACTCCGCCCGTGACGCCCAATGTGATTCGCATTTCTGCCTTCTCGGCCGCTACTTCTTGCGCTTGTTGCCGTCCTTGTCTTCGTCGACGGAAGTTGCCTCGGGCACATCGAATTCGAGCAACCCCTGCTCGAGCTCTTCGCAAGCCAGTCGCGTGGCTTTCTGCGTCTTGGGGTTCTCAATCAACGGCGGGGCGCCGGCCATAATCTGCCGCGCGCGCCTTGCCGCAAGCACTACGTAAGCAAACTGGCTCTCCGGAGCTTTTGTCTGCACGGTCATTTCAAACCTTCCCCCCAAACGATGCCAGAAGTTCTTGCACCCGGTCCCGGCGGCGCGCGCTCGTGCAGCGCAACGCAGTTACAATTGCCTGCACCTCGCGACCCGCACTCTCCACGTCCTCATTCAACACGCAAAAATCATAGTACTTGCCAAAGGCGGCGATTTCATCACGAGCCTTGGCCAGCCGTCGAGCAATTTCCTCGTCGGAATCCTGGCCACGGCTGCGCAAACGGCGTTCCAACTCTTCGAGCGAAGGCGGCAGGATGAAGATCGCGACCGATTCCGGAAGCTTTTCCTTGACCTGCGCCGCTCCCTGAACGTCGATCTCCAGCACGAGGTCGAGTCCACGCTTGCGCGATTCCTCCAGCCACTTTTTGGGTGTGCCGTAGGAATGTTTTCCGAAGACCCGCGCATACTCTAGGAACTCGCCACGCGCTACCATGGCGCCAAACTCCGCCTCTGAAACAAAATGATAGCATTTCCCGCTGGACTCAGTCGCGCGGCGCTGCCTGGTGGTCCAGGAGATCGAGGGCATGGTCCCGGGCATCTCCAGGATCTTCTGCACCAGGGTGGATTTGCCCGAGCCGGAAGGCCCCGAGACAATCAACACCAGCGGCACGCTCCCTGTCTCCGCGTTCATTCGATGTTCTGTACCTGTTCGCGCAGTTTTTCGATCTCCGCTTTGATCTCTAATGCCTATCCCGTGATCGCCAGGGCCTCACTTTCCACTCCAGGCGTCTTGGAAAGCATGGTGTTGGCCTCGCGATGCATCTCTTGCAACAGAAAATCCAGCTTCTTGCCCAGTTCGCCCGCGCCATCCAACAATTTTGTGAACTGCTGCAGGTGGCTGCGCAGGCGGTCCAATTCTTCACTGATGTCGCTGCGCTCCGCAAGCAGCGCCGCCTCCTGCGCCAGACGCCCCTGATCAATGGCCGTTCCGCCGAGCAACTCCTTGAGGCGCGATGCGAGGCGCCTGGCAAAAGCCGGACGCAGCGAAGCCGCCAGCCCGCGCACCTGCTCGACCTGCCCCCCGATGCGCGCCAACCGCTGGCGCAACTCGGCGACGAGGTGCTTGCCTTCCGCGCGGCGCATTTCATCCAACTTTGCCAGTGCTTCGCGCAAGCAGGTCTCAAGCGCCTTCCCCAATTTTTCCTGGTCACCCGCCTTTTCCGGGACGGCGCCGTTGAGCCCAGCGATCACGCCAGGAAGACGCAGCAAGGAAACCACGTCCAGTTTTCCGGCGGCGGGCGTTCCACGCATCAGCGACTCTGCCGCGCGCAAATACGCTTGCGCGAGATCCTTGTTGACCTGAACGGGCGCAGCCGTTGCAGGTTCCGCGTTGACGTAGATTTCCAGATGGCCGCGATGAATGCACTCGCGCACGATTTGGCGCAATCGCAAATCATAAAGATCAAAACCTTCCGGCAAACGCAGCTTCAAATCGAGAAACCGGTGATTCACGCTTTTGACCGTGACACGCACGGCCCAGCCGTGCTTTTCATGGCGCGCTTGCGCGTAACCAGTCATCGACAAGCACTCGGATTGTTTCGAATTCGTACGTTTTTCGCTCATGAGGGATTTTGCGGGGATTCCAAGTTAGCGGGGGCAGCTTGCGCAGGCGCGAGCATGTCGTCATCGGCAAACTGCAGGTCGTGTAGGCGCGCGTAGGTACCGCCGCGGGCGATTAATTCCGTATGTGTGCCGCTTTCGCGAATCTGGCCGTCTTCCAGCACAAGGATTTTGTCGGCGCGCCGGATCGTGGCCAAGCGGTGAGCGATGACAAATGTGGTTCGGCCCACCATCAAATTGGCGAGCGCTTTCTGCACGTACAATTCGGATTCGGCATCGAGTTCCGATGTGGCTTCGTCCAAAACAAGAATCGGCGAGTCTTTCAAAATAGCCCGCGCGATGGCGATCCGCTGGCGTTGTCCGCCGCTGAGCCGCGTGCCGCGCTCTCCAATGACAGTATTGTAGCCGTTTGGCAGCGCCAAGATAAAATCCTCGGCGAGTGCTGCTTGCGCAGCGGCAGTGACCTTTTCTTTGGGAACATTGGCGAGCCCATAGCAGATGTTATTCCAGACGGTATCGTGGAACAGGATATTTTCTTGGGTAACCATTGAAATTTGCGCTCGCAACGAGCGCAGCGTAACCGAGCGAACGTCCACGCCGTCAATACGAATCGCTCCCGCACTTACCTCGTACATCCGGGGAAGCAGATTGACAAGGGTCGTTTTTCCCGCGCCGCTCGAGCCCACGAGCGCAATCACCTCACCTTCGGCAGCGTGCAAATCGATGCCGCGTAAGATCGGCGCCGCATCGTAGGAGAAGCTGACGTTGTCAAACGTAATTTCCCGCGAAAAAGGCGCCAGCGTGCTGGCTCCCGCCAAATCTTGTTCTTCCTGTAAATCCAGATAAGCAAAGACCTGAGCCGTCGCCCCCTGCGCTTGTTGGAACTGCTGGTAAACCGCCCCCGTGCGCTTGATTGGTTCGTAGGCTTTGAACAGGGTGTACACGAAAGTGATGAACATCGGAACGGTCATAAATTGCAGGCGTATGCGGTCGCGCGCATACAACAGCAGCAAAGAGATAACGACCGGTTGCAGCATGTCCATCAGCGGGGAAGTTACAACCTGCGCGCGAACCCAGCGCATCGTTTCACGCAATAATCGTTGGGAGGCGGTCCGAAATTTTGCAATTTCAAAGTCTTCCATGCCGAACGCTTTGACAATTCGGTTTCCCCCGACGGTCTCCTGCAAAATTTGAGTAAGTTCTCCAAGCCGAGTCTGGCTGCTCTCCACAGACTTGCGGATGTGGCGGCCTAGCTTGCCGATCGGCCAGACAATCATGGGAAGAAAAACGGCGCAGGCCAGGGTCATTCTCCAATCGATCGTGAGGAGAATCGCAAGGAACACCGGGAAAAGGAAAACCTGGCGGAATAATTCAGCGAGATATTCCGAAATGGCGAGCCGCGCGCGCTCCACATCGTTAATCACCGCGGAATAAACGCGACCCGCTGAGTGGTGCTGAAAGAATCCGATGGGCTGCCGGATAATCTTTTTGTACACCGCATTGCGCAAATCCGTGATCGCACGGTGGCCGATATATTGAATAACGGAGGTACCCGCAAATTCGCTGAAAGACTTGACCGCAAACAGCACGAGTAATGAGAGGGCCACGACGGTCCACACATTGTGAATGCTGTGCGGGAAAAAGTGATTCAGGTAGACGGGCCGGTGCAGCAGAGGAACTTCCAGTAATACGTTGGAATCCGCGCTGGCCGGATTAAGGACTCGCCCGAAGATTGGCGCGATAAGCAGAATGACCGCGCCCTCCCCGGCAGCCATAATGGCCAGCAAAACCACGCCGGCCACCATGCCCGCCCCATAGGGCCGCACATAGCCCAGTAGCCGCTTCAATGGTGGTGACAATAAATCGGCCACGCTCAGCCATCTCCTGAAATGACTTCTGTAACGCTATTCGCCGTGTGGCGGCATGTCAAGTTTCCGAAGCCGTGCGCTGGTGAAACGGTGAGCGCGACGCGCCGCTTACTTTTCGATGTCGCGGTGTACGACCTTCGCCGAATAGCCGCGCTTTTCCAGCGCCTTTTGCACGGATTCCGCCAGCATCACGGAACGATGCTTTCCCCCCGTGCAGCCAAAAGCAATCGTCAAATAGCTCTTCCCTTCCCGGATGTAATGCGGAATCAAATACGTCAGCAGGCTTTCGATGCGCTTCAAAAATTCGCCGGTTTGAGGAAATGAGCGAATGTATTGCCGGACTTTTGGATCTTTGCCGTTATACGGGCGCAAGCGTGGAACAAAATGCGGGTTAGGTAGAAATCGCACATCGAAGACCAGGTCCGCATCCGAGGGCACGCCATAGCGATAACCAAAGCTGACTATCGAAACCAGCAACGGGCGTGTGTCGGGATTTTTGAAGCGCGTAGTTACAAAGTGACGGAGTTCATGCACATTGAACTGCGTGGAATCGATGACCACGTCGGCAAGTTTTCGGATCGGCTCCATCAGCGCACGCTCGTGATTTAGGCTTTCGCGCACCGAATAATTCTTCCCCAGAGGATGCGGCCGCCGCGTTTCACTGTAGCGCCGCAGCAGCGCGTCTTCGTTCGCCTCGATGAAGACCAGCGTAATAGGATGATCTTTCTTGAGATGCTTCAGCAGCTCCGGCAACTTTTCGAGTTGCAAGCCCTCGCGCGCGTCCACCAGCAGAGCGGCTCGCGCGAAGTCGCCTTCCCCTACAGCATGCAATTCAGCAAAAATCGGGATAAGGTCCACCGGCAGGTTATCTACGCAGTAGAAGCCCATATCCTCGAAGGCCCGCAAAACCGTGCTTTTTCCAGAACCGGAGAGCCCTGTAAGGATGACGAGTTGGCGCGTGTCCCGTCGGGTTCGCGTGGGCGGCTTCACAGGAAGGCAGCTCAGCTCTTTACGCGGCGCTGATGAGTGCTGGGAATGCGCATATCCTCGCGGTATTTTGCAACTGTGCGCCGCGTAACGTGGATGCCCGCCTCGTCCAACTTCTTGGCGATTTGTTCGTCCGTAAGCGGCTTGGAGGAATCTTCCTCCTCGATCATTTTCTTAACCAGGCGCTTCAACGTGAGCAGCGACATGCCGCTGCCTTCCGGCCCGTTCACCGATTCGCTGAAGAACGAACGCAGCTCCAGAACGCCTTGCGGCGTATGCGCGTATTTGCTGGCTACGGCGCGGCTCACCGTGGATGGATGCACACCGACTTCCTCGGCCACTTCCTTGATCATCATCGGCTTGAGCGCGTCGGGTCCTTGGTCCAAAAATTCCCCTTGCCGCGCGATGATGGATTGGCAGACGCGCAGGATGGTGTGCTTGCGCTGCTCGATGTTTTTCATCAACTGCACGGCGGCGGTGAAACGCTCTTTGACATAGTTGCGCACATCACGGTCGGCAGCATCCTTGACCAGCAGGCGGCGGTAGGTGGGGCTCAAGCGCAACTGCGGCATGTCATCTTCGTTGAGGTATGCCTGCCATTGGCCGTCGACCTTGCGGAAATAGACGTCCGGTTCGACCAGCCGCGGTTCCGTCTTGTTGTAGCGTAGGCCTGGGCGGGGATCGAGCTTCTTGATGACGTCGATCGCGCGCTTCACCACTTCCAGCGGGCGGTTGAGTGCGCGCGCAATTTCTTTGAGTTGATTGGATTGAACTTGCTTGAGATGTTCGGAAACAATTTGCAGCGCCAACGTGTTCTGGGGATCGAACGCCTTCAATTGCAGGAGCAGGCATTCGCGCAAATCGTGTGCTCCCACGCCGATTGGATCGAATTCCTGAACTACCGCCAGCGCGTCGTCCAAATCGTCCTGTGAATATTTGCCGTCCTCGGTGAGTTCCTCGGGCAATGCCGTCAGATATCCGTTTTCGTCCAGATTGCCGATGATATTTTCCGTGACCTGGCGCACTGCGTCGGAACAGATCGTCACGCTCAACTGCCATTGAAGATGATCGGTTAGCCCGGTGGGAGAAGAGAGGAACTTTTCGAACGAAGGCCTTTCGGAAACCTCACGCTCTTGCGACTGGCCTCCGTCGCCGCCCGTATCGAGGTATTGATTGAAAAAAGTGCCGACGTCAAACTCGTCAAAGGGATTCGGCTCCGGTTTCTCGGGAACTTTTTCCGTTTCTTCCTTCAGGAAATTTTCGTCGCTGTAATTGTCGGCTTGCGTGGGCTCTTCGCTCTGTTCTTCGAGCACGGGGTTGGCGATCATCTCCTGATTGATCATTTCCTTGAGTTCAAGGCGGTTCAGCGCCAGCACGCTGACCATCTGCACGAGGCCGGGCGTCAGAATTTGCTTCTGCGCTACCTTGAGATTGAGTTTGAGTCCCTGCCAAGCCATCTATCGCTCGTCTCTTCGTTCGCTGAAATCAGTTGAGCCGGAAATGATCGCCGAGATAGACGCGCCGGACTTCCGGATCGGCACTCAGTTCTTCGGGGCGGCCCTTTCTGAATATTTTCCCATTTTTCAGGATGTATGCGTGATCCGTTACGCTAAGAGTTTCGCGGACGTTATGGTCGGTAATCAGCACGCCAATCCCCGACTTTGCCAAATCCCGGATAATTTCCTGGAGATCCTTTACGGTTAGAGGGTCAATCCCCGAAAAAGGTTCATCGAGGAGTATAAAGGAGGGTTGGAGTGTGAGGGAGCGAGCAATTTCGAGCCGGCGCCGTTCCCCGCCCGAGAGCGTGTAAGCTTTGCTGGTTCTCACGGTTTCGAGTCCCATTTGGACGAGTAACTCCTCCAGACGATCACGCTGTTGCTCCGGCGTGAGGGGGAGGGTCTGCAGCACTGCGAGCAAATTCTCTTCGCTTGTAAGTTGCCGAAATACCGAGGGTTCCTGAGGAAGATAGCTGATGCCACTTCGAGCCCGAAGATACATGGGCAAGTCGGTAATTTCGTCGCCGTTTAGCAGCACGCGGCCGGAGTCCGGCCGGGCGAGACCGACGAGAATGTAAAACGTTGTCGTCTTTCCTGCGCCGTTCGGGCCGAGGAGCCCGACGACTTCACCCTGACCAATCTCCAGTTCGACGTCGTCAACGACTTTGCGGCCACGGTAAGACTTGCTTAACTCGAGGGCCTGGAGCTTCAGCATACCTCGTCATTTCTCGACTCGGTGCTTCGTCAGCGTCCGCGAACCATTTTCTGAGTCCACGATGATCGTATCATCCGCTAAAAAGAAGGTCAATTGACGGCCGGATGTAGTCCCTTCGGAAGCGTCAAAAATCGTGGGATTTCCGCCGCTCATTACAAATTTTCCTTCCGCAGCGGAGTATTCTCCCCGCTCTGCGGTGGCTGTTCGCGTTCCCTGCTCCACAATCACTCCACCGCTCGCCACGGCGCGGCTGATCTGCTGCGCGCCCGCTAGTGTAGTCATGGCGGCCGTAGTACCTGCGGGAATCGGAGGGCTTTTCTCACCTCGCGTGAAATACAGGTCCAGCAGCGGAGCGCGGATCTCTTGCTCGCCGGATTGCGCCACCACGTTCTTCTCCAGATGCGCGCGGCTGTCGGCCTCGCTGTAGGTGAGCGTGCCCGCGGCGACGTGCCAGAGTTTTGGTTTCTTGGACGCAGGCTGTCGCACCGTCATCGCTTGCGCCGACGCCGGGCCGGGGCTCTGGGGAAATACGGCGCGAACGTTCCCCGCGGCGTTCAGGATTTTCGTCTCGCGCAGCAATTCCATGGAATCGGCTTCCATCACCGAATCGCCCTGCCACAAGCGCGCGTGGCCGGTGTAGAGCGCTCTGCCTGTTTTGGAATTCGCGCGCAGCGTATCTGCCGAGATGTTTGCGGGCACCGCCGCCAGTTGCAGACTGCTTCCTTTCGAGGAAAAGTCGGTCGATCGTACGCCACCGTCCGCGCGAATCTCCCCCGTGCTTTGCACAAAGCTAATACGCGGCGCCCCGGTCTCCGTCGTTGCGTCCCGCACAATCGCATTCCCCGTTAGCGTAGCCGTCTGCGCGGACCGGACAAACACGACGCGATCCGCCTGCCCGCTTCGGTCACCTTCCTTCAACTTTACGCCCCCTTGCAATTCCATCTGCGACCAGCCGCCGCCGGTCAGCAACTGTGCGTTACCGTTGCGAGCCGTAACGGTCTGCGGCGGCCCGCCAGGCAACGCGCGTTCCGTCACGACATTGCCCGAAGCAACAAGTTGATTTGCCTTTCCGTCAGCGCCGTATCTCAGCTCCAGCTTGTCTGCAGTCAGTTTTGTTCGGGCTGCCCCCCTCTCCGCTCCAGAGCCAGACGCGGCCGATTGCGAAGCCAGGTCAGTCCACTCGAGCGTGCCCCTCGCTAGCGTTTCCGCGCGCTTGGGCGCGCTGCTTTCTCCCTTCCGGCGCTCGGCAAATTCCACGAGGAGGGCGCTGGTCTGCAGTGTTCCTAATTCCCCTGTTTTCTCCATCCTCGATGTCAACTGCACATTTCCCTTCAGATGCAAGTCCTTCGGCTGGTTCACTTTCGGCCACAGCTCGAGAGAAGCAGCGTCCGCAGCAAACTCATGGGCATCTTTTTCGCCTTGCTGCGAGCCTTTGACGCCGCTGGCAGCCTCGATTCTGGTCAGCCATCCCTCCGGCGCGAAACTAGACGTCAACGTCTCTCCGCTCAAAAGTATCTTGCTGCCTTTGCCTCTCAACTCCACCTCGGGCTCTTTTCCAGCAGCGCCCGCAAAGGCCGCCAGTCTTTCCGCGTGCAACGCTTTGTCCAAAGTCAGAGTTGTTTCGCCTGCCTGCAAACGGGCAGTGGGTGTTTGTGCTTCTACGGGCCCGCGAAGATGCATCACTCGAGAGTCGCGTTCGAAATCGGCGCTCTTCGCGCTTATGCGAACAGGCTCCCCCGTGGCAGGTCCGGGGTTTTTGCCTTTCGCCAAAGGTTTGTCAGCACTCCATAAGAAACGAACGTCCCGCAACAGCCGTACCGCTCCCTCTTCGGAGCTGTACTCCACGCCAAAAGCCTCTCCTTGTCCTTCGGGAAAAGCGAATTTGACGGGCTGGTCGGACTGGGCGAGGCCGGTACTGCGATTGAAGGTCACCCCGCGGGTTTCCACATGTACCTTTTGCGCGACCGTTCCTGGGCGTTTCGCGGCCCGCTCCGCATCCTCTGCGCTTTGCAGATCGAGCTGTACCGCACCGCTGCATACGATGCTTTGCCCGTCTTTTTCGTATTCGCAACTACGCGTGTGGATCGTGTCGTGCCGCACACCGGTGTTTCCAAAGATCGTAACGGTCACGTCTTCCATCAGGCTGGCGGCCTTGCCCTTAAAGTCTGTGGCTTTCAGCGCCTCGACCGTAAAAACCTTCTGATTGCCTTGTACCTTCGAAAAAGCCAGCCCGCTCGAAAGCCGCGTCACGTCCTGGGGTGCTGGTGGAGGCGCTTTTTCCTTTTCCTCGTGCGCCACCCACTTTCGCTTTAGATACACACCCACCGTGAGCGCCGCCAGCAGGCATGCCGTAGCCGCCGACCAGCGCGCGTACCTGGCCGCTTCGCTTTTCTTCATAACTTTCAGTTAAGCAAAATTTCGGAGTGCTGTCACGACGGCCGCGGTGCAGTGCCTAGAGTACAAATGTGAGGTTTACGCTTTGCTACTACTTCTCGATTCCGAAGAAGGCCGGTAGGTGGAACAGCGGCAATTCGGGTAATTGCACTTGGCTGGGCCCGTTCGTTTCCGCTGGAAGATTCCCGCATGGATGCTCTTGCCATGGCCACATTTACATAGCTTGACGGAAGTCTGGGCACGCTTCATAACACCGAGATTCCTTTCTTTTGAACGCGTCGACGGGCCGGGAACGGCCAGCATTGTACTGCGAGCCCTGGCCCGGAGTCGCGGCTAAATTTTGAAAGACAATTCTGTGAACTGAACAAGAGAGGAGAGCGGGCAACCTGAAAAGTAATTATCCTGCGGATTCCGCGGTTGCCGTATTCGGCAGGATTCCTATGTTTGCGGCCGCCACGCTATCGCGGTTGGTGTTTTTCACCAAGTACATGGCCTCGTCGGCGAGGTGGAGCAAGCCTTCCTTCGTCCGCGAATCCGCGGGGTAAGAAGCCACGCCGAGGCTGGGGGTCAGGCGGATTTTCAGTCCTTCCTTTTCCAGCCAGACGCTCTCGCGGATCAGTTTGTGCAGGCGCCGTGCGACATTGATGGCGTTTTCCTTAGAGGTTTGCGGGAGCAAAAGCACAAATTCGTCACCGCCGTACCGGAACGCAAAATCAATCAGCCGGCAGTGCGCCTTCAAGGCGTTTCCGATTTCGGCCAGGAGACGCGATCCCACCAGGTGGCCGTGCGTGTCGTTCACCAGCTTGAAATGGTCCAGGTCAATGAACACCAGCGAGAACTCGTAGTTGTAGCGCTGTGAGCGGTAGATTTCCGTCTCCAGGATGAAGCTCATGTGCCGGGCGTTGTAGAGCGTCGTGCAGTCGTCCCGAATGGTCAGGTCGTGAATTTTTTTTACGTGGCGCGCATTTTCCAGCGCGATGGCGGCAAAATCGGAAAGTGCTTCGAGCAGCTTCAGGTCCCGCGGATCAAACCCGCCGGGCCCAATGCAATTGATCAACTCGATTACACCCAGGCAGGTGTCGCGAAAACGGACCGGCACGGCCACGATGGATTGCGTCTCCGTCTTCGTCTTTTCATCGACTTTGGAGAAAAAGCGAGTGTCCTTGGAAGTATCATGGACGACCACCGTTTCGCCATGCTGCGCCACCCAGCCAGCGATGCCCTGTCCCATCTTGATGCGCACATCTCTCAGCGCTTGCGAGGCTTTCCCGACGGCCAGCTCAAAATACAGTTCCTGTTTTTCTTCATCGAGTAAGAGAAGGGACCAGTTATCCGGGCGGAGGAATTCGTCGATCTTCTCCATGATTGTGCGGAGAACCTGGTCGAGCTGCAGGGAGGAAGTGAGCGCCTTCCCCAATTCCTGGAAGACTGCCACTTCCCCTTTTTCGCGGTCGGACGACGTGGCGACATTGCGCCGCCGCTCTACCACGGGAAACTGGTTTACCTCTTCCACGCCTCAGTACGCCTGCCCTTTGTGGTTTTGCAATCGCCTGTCGCTCTTATGCACACTGCCATCTGCCAGCGCACAACCTAAGCCGGCTCAGGCCCTTGGAACATAAGTCGACCCCTCCCCCCCGCCCAAAAGGGGCGAATCTATCCCAGTATAGGTCCCCATGAAAAAGGGACGCAATACGCTTGTAGTACAGGCGTGGCCATCTCGCCATCTTCTCCAGGCCATTTGACTTTCCACAATTCCTCCAACTCATTCATTTGACAGCACCTTCTCGTACCGCCTATAGTCCGTCAAGGGCTTCGCGCCTGCCTGCCGCAGGCAGGCCGCTCGCGCCGTGCCCTCACCTATCGTTCATAAAGGACAGGTTGCTTTCATGGCCAGGGGAAAATTCGGTGAACGCCTCAAGCGCGAGCGGGAACTCCGGGAAGTTTCCCTGGACGAATTAAGCAAGGCCACGCGCATCAGCAACCGCTTCCTCCAGGCCCTGGAAAACGAAGAGTGGGGGAAGCTGCCGGGCGGCGTCTTCGGCCATGGCTTTGTACGCAGTATTGCGCGTTATCTCGGTCTTTCCGAGGAATCCCTCCTCGGTGAATACGACCTGGCGCGTGCCGAGAAGTTGCCGCCCCCCGCCGCCAAGCCAGAGCAACCTATTCCCTCGCCCGCAAAGTGGATTCCCGCCGCAGCGCTTCTGGGCGGCCTTCTTGTGCTCGTCCTGATTTTCTATTCGGTGCGCCATAGTTGGCACCACGTCACCACTTATCGCGCCGCCAAGCAATCCGCTGCCTCCCTGGCTTCTTCTGCGGACCCACCCCTCGAGCTCTCCCTTTCCACCTCGGCCAGCACGCACGTGCGCATCATCGCGGATGACAAAATCCTTCTGGACGCGGAAGTCTACGCCGGAGAAACCTTGCATTTCACCGCGAAGCACGATTTTGATGTCAGCGCCACCAACTCCTCGGCGGTGTTGCTGCAGTTGAACGGCCGGCCGATGGCGCCCCTCGGTTTGCCCGGAACCTTCGGTAGAATGGTATACAGCCACAAGGATCTGAGGCAGACTAGCGGTGGAGACTCTAAGCCCTGAAGTTGTGGAAGATCTTCGGTATGGCCGCGCCACGCGCGAGCGGAAACTTGCCGTTTGCACGAGCGGCGCGCATCTCGCGCCCTCCGACCGCGCGGAGATCCTCTCCGTTCTTGTTATTGATGCCGACGAAATGGTGGCCGCGCGCGCGAGCGACGCAATCCTCTCTATAACGCCGGAAGCCTTTGTCGAAGCGATTAAGCGAAAGAACGCTCAGCCGGCTCTTTTTGCTTTTGCCGCGCGCTACCTGGCCGACAAGCCCGGCATTTGCGACGCTCTCGTGCAAAACAAGAATTGCGGGGCAGAGCATCTCGTTCACGTCGCGCGCCATCTTTCGAATGTTGCAACGCAGGCCTTACTGGAGGACCTTGATCGCGTCAGCGCTTCTCCCGCGCTCGCTGCGGCTCTCGAGCAGTCGCCTTCCGTGACCCCCGAACAGAAAAAGCACCTTCGCGAGCTTCACGGGCCGGGTCGTCCTCTTGACGAAGCCGCCCTGGCGGACGCCGCTGCCGCAGCGGAAGCTGACCCCGCACGGCGCCAGACTCTGCTCCAGCGCATCGCCAAAATGACCGTCGCGCAGCGCGTGCAATACGCTATTAAGGGTGGCTCCGAGGCGCGCCGCACCCTCATTCGTGATACCAACAAGGTGGTCCAGCGCGCGGTTCTTCAGTCGCCGCGCCTGACGGACCAGGAAGTCGAAGCTTTTGCTTCCATGTCCAGCCTCACCGACGAAATCCTGCGGCTCATTGCCAGCAATCGCACTTTTCGCAAAAACTACACGGTCGTGCGTAATCTGATCAACAATCCCAAAACGCCGTTGGATGTGACACTCCACATGTTGCCCATGCTCAATCCGCAGGACCTCAAGCGCCTTACGACCAACAAGAACATTCCTGAAACGTTACGCACCACGGCTTTCAAGCTTCACCGCACGCGCGCCGAACAGAAAAAGTAATTCGTCTCTCCTTTTGCTGCTAGTCTTAGTCTGTCTAGGTCCATCGGAGTAGCCTTTCCCGCTCTGTTCAGCCTACAATCGAAAAAGGAATGAGGAGGCTCTCACGTGTCTTTCTTTCGACAGCTTCGTTCTCCTGGCCTCGTTTTTGTTTCCTCGCTGCTGGTTTTATTCGCTTTGCTTGTTAGCTCTGTCCCGGTGACGACCGCCAGCGGGAACGAGCAGAAGTCAGCGGATCCCTGGCCCAGTTCGCAGACTTTGCAGCCAACCCAGCTGGCCAAGATGCTCACGGACAAGTATTCGTCGGTTCCCACGATCGTTTTTGTAGGTTTTCGTTCGCTTTACGTTGGCGGGCACGTGCCGAACGCTTCCTTCCATGGCACCGCTTCCAGCGAACAAGGCCTTGCGGAATTGCAATCCTGGGCGGCCACACTTCCTCGTTCAACCGATCTGGCCATCTACTGCGGCTGCTGCCCATTTGACAAGTGCCCCAACATCCGCCCCGCATATACTGCTTTGAGCGGCATGGGCTTCAAGAAACTCCGCATGCTCGTCATGCCCACGAGCTTCGCGGTCGACTGGGCCGACAAGGGCTATCCCGTGCAAAAAGGCATGTAGACCCTCTGACAATCAGGACGTTGACGGCGACCCTGCCAAAGATATTTTGACGATAACAGTCAAGAAACTTCCTGTCATGGATTCCTTAAAGATGTCGCCCGGTTATCCCCGCTGGCCGCGCGATTTCTCCGACCACTCGCTCTGCTTCTTTCCACCTCATTTTCGAAAAGTAGATAAGTGTGCTTTCCGCCATGCGCCACCGTTAGCGGGCAGCTTGCAAACCTCTACGCGAGCTTCGGATGTTGCAGATGAAAGCCCGTCGCCTCTTGATATGCGCGTGCAAGAGCGAGTAATTCTCCCTCACCGTACAGCTTCCCCAGGAACGTCAAACTTGTCGGCGTTCGAGGCCCGCCGGCGTTCTGAAAATCGCTGGGATCCTCGAACGGGTATTTTGGCGCGTCCTCTCCGCGCAATCCATTGGGCAAAATCACCGACGGGTGACCCGTCAGATTGGTGATCACCAGTTGTTGGCTACCGCTGGTCGGCGCCACGAGTACGTCCAAGGTGTCGAACACTTTGGCCATCGCTTCCATCGCCAATTTCCGCGCGCGCGCCGCCTGAATGTACTCCACAGCGGGGATGAATCGCGCCGTGCGAAACGTATTCGGCCAGTCGTAATCCTTCTGCGATGTCAGCAGCTTGTCCCTCCCCGTGCGCGTCAGATCATCAAACGCCGCCGCCGACTCGGCCGTCAGCATCACCGTAATCGCGCTGTAAGGGAATTTCGGCAGATCCACCGGGATCAGGTTCACGCCCATCTGGTGCAGTTTAGCGATCGCCGCATCGCTGTATTTTCGGTCGTATTCCGCGCGGGCGCGTCCCGCCTCGCGGCGTTTCTTCTTTTCGTCGCGCTTTTTCTGCTCTTCGGGAGTCTTTGCCGGTTCTTCCTTTTCTTCCTGCGGCGGCTCGGGCTTGCGCTCGAAATCCGCCTTCAAATAGCCGACGCGCAGTTTCTTCCAATCCAGGTTTGCGTCCCAATGAAAAGCCGCCGGATGCACCGTGCGGTCATGCCCATCCGGCCCGTAAATCGCATCCAACACTAACGCGCAATCTTCCACCGACCGGCAGATCGGCCCCAGCTTGTCCATCGTCCAGGAAAGCGCCATGGCTCCAGTTCGCGGTACCAGCCCAAAGGTCGGCCGCAACCCCGTGCAGCCGCATCGTGTTGACGGCGACGAAATCGAGCCCAGCGTCTCCGAGCCGATGCTGAACGCGACGCATCCTGCGGCCGTCGCCGAAGCCGGCCCCGCCGAGGATCCGCTCGATCCCTGATTCGTGTTCCAAGGGTTCCGCGTCACTCCGCCAAACCACACGTCGCCTTGCGCCAACGCTCCCAGCGTCAATTTCGCGACAAGCACCGCTCCCGCTTCATCCAAGCGCCGCACCACGGTTGCGTCTTCGTCAATCATCTGATTCTCGAAGCCAGCCGCTCCCCACGTCGTGCGGTAGCCCTTCGTCGCCAGCAAATCTTTCGCACCCCACGGCAGGCCGTGCAGCGGCCCGCGATATTTCCCCGCGGCAATCTCCGCGTCTGCTCTCTTCGCTTGGGCCAGCGCGCGCTCTTCTGTCAATGTCACCACAAACTTTAGCGTCGAGTCGTATTTTTTTAGCCGCTGCAAATACATTTCCGTCAGCGCCACCGAAGAAACCTTTTTCGTTCGCACTAACTCCGCCAGTTCTCTCACACTCGCAAACGCTAAATCTTCCAAATTCTTCGGCGCGCCCGCCGCCACATTCGGGGCTTTCGACAGCCGCATCGGCTTCCGCTCTGTTTCAAATTTCATTCCGGGAAGCATTGGATCAAACAGCACCGCCGGATCGACCGAATTCGGAATCTTCAGCTTGTAAATCTCTTCGTAGCCTTTGGCGTGATCGTTCAGGTCCGCCAGCATCATCTCCTTATATTCATCCGCAATCGTCACATCGGCGATGGCCGCTGCATTGTCGATCATCTCCTTGGTGATCTTCGTCGCGCCTTGTGCTTGCGCCCACAACACGCCGGGAAACAGCGTTCCTGCCAAACCCATCCCCGAGCAGGTCTTCATGAAATTTCGCCGGTCCAGCATCCTCTTTCCTCCCATCCTGCGTTCCTTGATCAAGCGCGCGTAACATACCACGCCCTCCTCACTGCTCTCCCGCATTTGTGGATCCGGCGGGCCCGAGCGTCTGGGCTCCCGGCCCACCGTAGGACAGGCATTCCTGCCTGTCCTGTCCTTCCACCTAGCTGTTTCTCAGCCTTTGCTCGAAAGGCTTAAGTCTCGTACCATGCTTTTCATTTGAAAGGAGTTTCCATGAAGCGCTTTGCAACGTTTCTCGTGCTTTTGCCTTTCCTGCTTCTTGCCTTCGCACTCCGGCCTGTGCCCGCCGTCAATGCCGGCGGCCCACCCGCCGGACAGGAGGCGGTTCTTAAAGCCGCGGACATTACTCCCAAACTTTTTCCCGAGCACGTCTTTTTTCGCGGTCAAGTCGCGCCCGCGCAGCTCCGCAACACCGGTGGCGTGCATTTTGCTGACGATCTCTACGTCCTGGCGGGTCTCGTGGACAGCTCGGGCTACTCCACGGCGATTAAGGAGAAGTACCAGGCGTATTTGCTCAGCGAGGTGAATCTGGAAATCGGCGGGCAAACTTTGAAGCCCGGCGCCTACGGTTTCGGTTTCGTGGGCGGAAAATTCATCCTGATGGATCTCGCCGCCAGCAATCTCATCGAATCCGCCGGGCAACGTGATGCCGAAATGAAGCGCCCCATTCCGCTTCAGATCGTGGCCGCTTCCACCGCCGGGCCGTGATTACATCGAGTTCCAACGCTCTCACTGATTCGAAAACTTTCTTCACAAAAGAAAAACCCGGGCTGCCCTCTTATCAGCCCGGGTTCCTTGTTTTCAGGCTCTGAACTCAGAGCGCGCCCTTCGGCGCTCTATCTTGTCTGTTAGTCCTTGTCGAACTTCAAACAGAGCTCCAGTTGCCGGATCGCCTCATCCGTCGCTTTGATTGCTTCCTCCCTGAGTTCTTCCTGTTTTAAAACATCTTCCGGCGCGCGAAAGAGGATAATTTCTTTTGTGCCACGCAAAAGTGACTACATCTGGCGTTGCCTTTCCTTGTGCCGTCTGCCGCTCCAATTTCTTCCTTTGCGTCTCGCCCCGCCGCGTCATACCATACTGCGCGCCTTTTCCTCTACAAACGTTTACAAGGAGATCCCTCATGCACATGCATAGCTTGAATTGGCTCGCCATTTTGGTCGCCGCCATCGCCTCCATGATTCTGGGCTTCGTTTGGTACTCGCCCTTGCTCTTCGCCAAGCCCTGGGCTCGCGAGATGGGCTACGACCCAATCGACAAAGCAAAAATGGACGAAATGCGCAAAGGCGCTGGGCCCGCTTATGCCGGCTCTTTCTTTGCCAGTCTAATCTGCGCATTCACGCTCGCGCTCATCCTTCATGGCATGCGCGCAGAGTCCCTCCACTTCGGCTTGATGGCCAGCTTTCACATCTGGCTCGGCTTCGTTGCCACCGTGCAATTTACCGGCGCGCTTTTCGCAAAGCAAAGCATGAAGCTCTTGGCCATCAACACCGGCTACCAACTCGTTTGCTATCTCGTCATGGGTACGATTCTGGTCGCATGGCGCTAGTCGGTCATCTTGTCCTTTGAGGGATGCTGCGAATGAAATCACCACGCAATTCCTTGCACCTTGCACTGCTAAAGGCGCATACTCCCGTCCGTTCGCTTCTTGGCTCAGGGCTCCACCCTCCATTTCAGCGAGGTCTTATGAACCTGCAACGCATTCTCCTTGCGGCTGTGGTCCTTGCCCTTTCCTTCCTCGCGGCAAAACCTGCCGCAGCAGCTCATCGAGTTTCTTTACAATCCCAGCAGACGCCTCCTGCCTCCGGCACCTCTTCGGCCCCTGCAACCGTGGCGCAATCCCAGCCGCCTTCAGCGCCAAGAATCACCAAATACACGCTACCTCCCGATCGCTACCAAAAAGCTCATAATCTCGCGAAGATTCACTTCCGTTTAGCCTTGATCAGCTTCGTTTACGGCTTGGTCGTTCTCTGGCTCATCCTGCGCTGGAAGGTCTCCGGCAAATACCGCACTTTGGCCGAGAGCAAATTCTCGAAACGCTCTCTCCAGGCCCTCATCTTTTCGCCGCTGATTATCCTTACCGTCGATGTCCTCGAACTGCCCACGGGCATCTACCAGAACTGGGTTTCGCGGCAATACGGTCTTTCCGTGCAAGGTTGGGGCTCCTGGTTCTGGGATTGGAGCAAAGGGGAGATCATCTCCATTATCCTCAGCATCATTTTGATTTGGCTTCTCTATGCCGTCATCCGCAAATCCCCGCGCCGCTGGTGGTTTTACTTTTGGCTGGTTTCTCTGCCCATTCTGCTGCTGGTTTACTTTCTTCAGCCCCTCGTGATCGATCCTCTCTTCCACAAATTCGAGCCGCTCCAGCAAAAAGATCCGGCGCTCACCGCCAGCCTCGAAAAACTGGCCCACACTGCCGTCGACGCTTACGTCACCGGCTTTGGCGCCTCCAAGCGCATCGTGGTCCTGGACACCACCATTGCCAGAGCCACCACGCCGCAAATCGTCTTCGTGGCCGGCCACGAAATGGGCCATTACGTCCTGGGCCACATTCCTAAGCTCCTCGCGTTCTTTGCCGCTCTGCTTCTCGTTTTTTCCTATTTGGTTTACCGCTCTATTGGATGGCTCTTGGCCCGTTCCGGAGCTAAGTGGAAGGTTCGCAGCGTCGATGATTGGGCGTCACTGCCTGCCTTGCTTTTCCTTTTTTCCATTTTTTTCTTCCTTGCCAGCCCCATCGGCAGCGCTTTCAGCCGATATGTCGAACACCAAGCCGACCGGTACGGTCTCGAAGTCACGCACGGCCTCACGCCCGACTCCAGTCAGGTGGCGGCTCAAACCTTCCAAATCCTCGGCGATGTAGATTTACGCGATCCTGAACCCAATCCCGTGGACGTCTTCCTGTTTTATAGACATCCGCCCATTCCCGATCGGGTGCAATTTGCGCTGACCTACGACCCTTGGTCGCACGGCGGCACCGGCGAATTTGTCAAATAAACACCGAGCTCTTGTGTGTCGTTTGATCCACGCCTAGTGAGTCATTTGCGGGGCTGTTCGCACCGCTGGCGAATTTGCGCGAGGAATTTCTCCTTGTCCTTTTGCATCAAGCGGATGAGTGCGCGGTTTTCCGTTTTTTCGTGTCTGCCCGCCCAGAGCACCAATTCCGTCAGCACCGGCGCAAGGTCGATTCCTTTGGGCGTGAGCTGGTAAATCAGCTTTCGTCCATCGGTCGGATCGCGTTCCGTTCGAATGATTCCATATGCTGCCAGCCTGCGCAGCCGGTCAGCCAATACGTTCGTCGCGGGCCGTTCGTAGGAGCCCAGGAATTCCTTAAAGGTCCGGCGTCCGAGCAACATCATGTCCCGGATGACTAGGAGCGACCAGCGGTCCCCCAGCATCTCCACCGAGGCATTCAGCGGGCACCCGGATCGCCGCTTCGTATTGGCCTTTCTCATTGCCACTTTTCCACAGTAGCAATGTTCACTTGCGTTTTGCAAGCGACTTGTGCACACTAACCCGGCCAGCGCTCGCTACCACAACCTGGGAGATAAGCATGAGTCATGCAGCAACAACACCATCGCCCGCCCTGCAACTCGAACCACCGCGCTTTGAAAATGGCCAACCTCTGCTGGTCTCTGGGTTGCGCAGCCGTTACACCACCGAAACCATGAATAACATTCCCGCGCAATGGCAACGCTTTGCTCCTTACATCGGAAAAATCGCCGGACAAGTCGGCCGCACCGCTTACGGAATCTGCTGGCAGGCACGCGATGGTGCAGGCATCGAGTATCTGTCAGGCGTCGAGGTTTCCGGCTTCGCTGGTCTTCCCGGCGAATTCACCGTTGTCAGCGTTCCTGCCCAGAGATATGTTGTCTTTCCGCATTCCCGCCACGTTTCGAGGATGTACGAAACTTGCGATGCCATCTCCAAGTGGTTTTCCGCATCTGGTTATCAATACGCTGGCGACGACGATGAAACACCGGCTTTCTTCGAGCGCTATAGTGAAGAATTCGATCCGTGCACGGGAATGGGCGGCATGGAGGTTTGGGTGCCCATCAAGTCCTAAGGGAGAATCTGATGAGCTCCGGCGTTCCAGCTTCTTCGCAAGCCGCACCGCCAACTCCCCAGGTCGCCGTCTCGGCCGGAGTGCTGTGGACTGGCCGCATCCTTAGCGCGCTCCTGGTCTTGTTCCTGTTGTGCTTGCATCTTCGCGAACGTCGCTTGCGCGTACTGATTCCTTTGAGAGGTTGATTTGATTTCGATTGGTGACCTTGGTAGAAAAGAAAGCCTGAAAAATAAGGAGAGGAGCTTTTCATGAGCAAGGTTCGCGTACTGGTGGGAACAAGGAAAGGCGCGTTCATTCTGTCCTCGGACGGTAAGCGTGAAAAGTGGACCGTCGGCGGCCCGCATTTTGCCGGCTGGGAGATATACCACATGAAGGGCGCACCCGCGAACCCCAACCGCATTTACGCCTCGCAGACCAGCGGCTGGTTCGGCCAAATCATTCAGCGCTCCGACGATGGCGGCAAAACCTGGATTCAGCCCGGAATCCCTCCAGGCGAACCGACCACCGGCCCCGGCGGTATGCCCAAAGGCGAGAGCAACAAATTTGTGTACGACACTTCTGCGGAAACCGGCAAACCTCTCACCACCCATCAGTGGTACGACGGCACACAGCATCCTTGGGAGTTCAAGCGCGTCTGGCACCTCGAACCGTCACTCACCGAGCCCGACGTGGTCTATGCCGGTGTTGAAGACGCCGCCATATTCCGTTCGAAAGACGGGGGCAAATCCTGGCAGGAACTCTCTGCACTCCGCGGCCATGGCACCGGCCCGAAGTGGCAACCCGGGGCCGGCGGCATGTGCCTGCACACCATCATTCTCGATCCCAGCAATCCCAAGCGCATCGTCATCGCCATCTCCGCTGCAGGCGCGTTTCGAACCGACGACGGCGGCAAAACCTGGAAGCCCGTCAACAAAGGGCTCTACTCGCAATACATCCCGAATCCCACCGCCGAAATCGGCCACTGCGTCCATCACATCGCCATGAATGGCAAGCGTCCCAACACGCTGTTCATGCAAAAACATTGGGACGTGATGCGCAGCGACGATGCCGGACGGCGAGCATTACGTGCACGAAGGCAGGCTGCGCGTGTATCGCAGCCGCACCGGCGGAAATGAGTGGGAAGCGCTCACGAAAGGCCTGCCGCAGAAAAATTGCTACGTCAACGTTCTGCGCGACGCCATGGCCGTTGACTCGCTCGACAAATGCGGCATCTATTTTGGGACTACCGGCGGCCAGGTCTACTGCTCCCCCAATGCCGGAAACAGCTGGAAGGCGATCGTCCACGATCTCCCGGCCGTGCTTTCCGTCGAGGTGCAAACGCTGCGATGAGCGGTTCGCCCACAGGAAAAATTCGCGTCATCCTTCCGCCGCACTTGCGGGGGCTGGCGCACGTCAAAGGCGAACTGCAACTGGATGTCGCCGGCACGCCGACGGTGCGCTCGGTGCTGGACGCGCTGGAAGCGTCGTATCCGATGCTCCGGGGAACGATTCGCGACCACGTCACGCAACAACGCCGTCCATTCTTGCGCTTCTTCGCATGCGAAGAAGATCTTTCTCACGAATCGCCGGACACGCCGCTACCTGACGCCGTCGTCTCGGGAAAAGAGCCGTTGCTCATCCTGGGTGCCATCGCTGGCGGCTAACGTAGCAGCGGCTCAGGATTCTTGTGGTCGCATATTCAGGTAATGACCTCAACGCGTTCCCTATACTTTCTCGGTCAGTGCCTTCCCTTATGCCAGAGGACGGCGGCGCCAAGGCTCACAGGGCACTTGGTGAGTCTAGCCCGATCAAAGACTCACCTGGCGATGCCGGCGGCGCGCCGTCCGCTTCGCTGCTCCGACAGGCCGCGACTAAGGGATCCGCCGCGCTTCGTGTGTTCCGGCACGGTCACCAGCCCTCACCGGCCCTTAGTCTGCTCCCACCGTCGCCCACGAGCCGCATAGAATTCGGGCTTTCATCAGGGCGCGGTTTTTACCCTGAGCCAGGAAGGGCCCTCGTGCCCAAACCGCGTAGTAGCGAACATTTCCTTCTTCTTAGCCGCGCCGGAGGCGCAGCGCATGTTGACCCAGCGCGTAAGTGCTGGGCCGATGGTCGTCCCGACACCAAGCAGCCGCACGTGCGATACGCAACCTATTGGATAAACGGATAAATCTCGTCTGCGATCCAATAATTTTCGAAGAGAATCGCCAGCAGCGTGCCCACCACCCAGATGGCCCAACGTTGCCGATTCCACGCCGAGCTGTTCGTGGCATTGTGAAACAGGATTTCGGCGAGATAGGCGGCGCAGTAACAAAGATTCGCGAGCAGCGCCAGAACCGTCGCGCCCCCAAGTCCCGCGAGGTTCATTGCCGGGCGGAAATGCGGCCAGGTCTTTACCACCCAAATCACGACGACCCCGAGGAGTAACAAGTTGTAAAGCAGTCGGCGCGGCTCCCAGAAGTGCGCCGCGTTGATCAGCCCTTTCCACGACGATCCTCGCCCGGATTCAGCCGCTGATTTGGCCTCCGAGTAATCCGGGTTATCCGGCCCTGCTGGCAGCCCCGAATTTGCCGTTTCCATTTCCTCTGTCCAGTCCCTGGGAGCTCTGCGCCGATACTGGTCGCGCCGAGCCGCCGAGTTCTGCCGGTTACTTTACGTAGCCATGTACTTTACCTTGCAAAGCACTTCAAGTCAAGCCCCTTCTTTCCTTCCGTTTGCCGTGGCGGACCTTGGAATCGTTGCGGTTTCGCCGGCAGGTTCTTCCGGCCAGCTTCCGGCGCAGCACTTTCGCTTATACTGACGGCTGGAAACTGAATACTGCCAACCTACCCCTGAATCCCGGAGGCCTTCATGTGCCGCAACATCAAAACGCTTTTCAATTTCGATCCGCCAGTCACACCGGAAGAAGTACGCGCCGCCTCCCTGCAGTTCGTCCGGAAAATTACCGGCTTCCATCATCCGTCGAAAACCAACGAGGCCGCTTTCAACGCCGCCATCGACGACATCGCCCGGGTTTCAACGCGCCTGCTCCACTCCCTGGAAACCACTGCGCCGCATCGCAATCGCCAAGCTGAGGCGGCGAAAGCGCGGGCGCGAGCCGCTGCGCGCTTCGGCTCCGCCGCGGACTGAAGCAGTCCCTACAAACTCGGGATCTCCGATCCGCGCGAACCTCCGATCATAGGTTGTTACTACAGTCCCGAGTGGTAAGTAGAAGCGCCAACCCGCCGAATTGGTCTACAGGCCGGCCAATAGGAACACGTAGCTGCCGGAGCCGACCTCGACGAGCACCGCGTCGCCCGATTGGCGAGCTCCAAGGAGGTCCGGGCGGTTCGAGAGTGGCTTCTGCCCTTCGGTAACTTGCTCGAGCTTAGCATTCGGCAAGCGTACCGTGGCTGTTGCGTTCGGCGGCACTTCGACGCTGAGCGTGAATTTGCCATCCGCTAACTTCCAGCCCGAGGCCACCTGGCCGTACATGCTCTCTACCGAAGCGTTCGCGAAGGTCAAGCCGCCGCCGGGTTGCGGCTGGATCAAGATGTGTTTGTAGCCGGGATGACTCTCGTCGATCTCCATTCCTGCAATGACGCGATACATCCATTCGCCGATCGCACCATAGGCGTAGTGGTTGAAAGAGTTCATATCCGGATCCTGAAAAGTGCCGTCGGGTTTGATGCCGTCCCAGCGTTCCCAGATGGTGGTCGCGCCTTTGGTCACGGGATAGAGCCAGGAAGGATATTCGGTGCGATTCAGCAGCATGTACGCGAGATCGACGTAGCCATAATCGCTCAGGACCTGGCAGAGCAGTGGCGTGCCGAGGAATCCGGTGGTCAGATGCCCAAATTTTTTGACGTCGTCGGCGAGCCGCGCCGCAGCCCCCGCGCGCTGTGTTTCCGGCAACAAATCGAATGCGAGCGCCATCGCGTAAGCCGTCTGCGTGTTCGAAGAAAGCCGGCCATTGGGCGTCACAAATTCTTTTTGAAATGCGTTCTTGATTTTCTCTTCGAGAGAAGCGAAGTCGACAGCGTCTCCTTTTTTCCCGAGCACTGCTGCAGTTTTTGCGAGCAACGCGGTCGAGCGCGCGAAATAGGCAGTCTGAATCAAATCCTTGTCCGTGGTTGCGCCGGGATAATCCGAGCGCGTGGTGGCAAAAGCGAGCCAATCTCCGAAGCTGAATCCGCTGCTCCAGAGATATTTTTCGCCTGCTTGCCGCCGCATGTACTCCACCCAAGATTTCATGCTGAGGTACTGTTCTTCGAGAATGCGCTTGTCGCCATAGGACTGATACAGGATCCACGGCACCACCACGGCCACGTCCGCCCATCCGGCGGAGGCCGCCTCGCCCTTCCGCGTTTGATGCGACAAAACATTAGGAATCACGAACGGAACCGCGCCATCGTCTTCTTGATCGAGAGCGACGTCTTTCAGCCACTTGGTATAAAACGCGGCGGTGCCGTGGTTAAACGAAGCAGTGCGCGCAAACACTTGCGCGTCGCCGGTCCAGCCCAGGCGTTCGTCGCGCTGCGGGCAGTCTGTGGGAACATCGAGGAAATTTCCTTTCTGTCCCCAAATGATGTTGTGCTGCAGCTGGTTCAAATGCGAATTGGAAGTTTCAAACGAGCCGGTACGCGGAATAGCGGAGTGCACGACGATGCCCGTAAAGTCCTTCGGATTGACTTCGCCGCGCCAGCCGCTGATCGCCACGTAGCGAAATCCCTGGAAAGTGAAGTGCGGCTGAAACGTTTCGGTTCCCTGCCCTTTGGTGGTGTAGCGAATGGTTTGCTCAGCCCAGCGCAGATTTGCGGTATAGAAATTTCCGGCTTTGTCGAGCACTTCCGCATGGCGCAAGGTCATGGTGGTTCCGGCCGGCGCGCTCACGCGAAAACGGATCCAGCCCACCATGTTCTGTCCCATGTCGAGCACCGTGTCCCCTACCGGCGTTTTAAACACTTTTGCGGGAGTGATTTCTTCGATTGCTTTGACCGGAGGCCCCGCCGGAGCGACCAGTCTGGCTTTTGGAGGCTCCAGCATGGTCACCGATCTCCAAGTTGTGTCGTTGAATCCCGCTTCGTTCCAGCCAGGCTGCTCAAGGCGCGCATCGTAGGTTTCCCCGTTGTAAATGTCGGACTCCAGCACCGCCCCAGTCGAGGATTTCCATTGATCGTCGCTGCTGACGACCTGCTGCGAGCCATCCTTATAAGTAATGACCAGTTGCGCCAGCAGCGCCAGCTTCTTGCCGTAGCGATTTCGATTATTTTTGTGATCCCATGCCAATCTTCCGCGGAACCAGCCATCTCCCAGCATGGCGGCAAGGCAGTTCGCGCCGGATTTGACCAAGTTCGTTATGTCGTAGGTCTGATACTGATAGCGGAAATCGTAGGAAGTCCATCCCGGCGTGAAATATTCATCGCCAACGCGCTTGCCATTGAGCGACATTTCGTACAGCCCCATAGCCGTTGCATACAAGCGCGCTCGCTCAATTTTCTTCTCAATTTTCTTGTTGACGGAAAATTCCCTTCGCAGCAAGGGAGCGGGATTCGATTTCGTTTCTTCCTCGACAAGATTGGGGGTAATCCATTTTGCTTTCCAATCCGCAGGCTCGAGCAGGCCCATTTCCCAATGAGCGGGCTTGCTCCACTCGGACAAATGCCCGTGATTGTCGGCGGCGCGCACTTGCCAGTAATAAATCTTGCGGCTCTCGAGGGCGGGCCCGCTGTACTCCACCTGGATCGACGCGTCCGAAGATTGCTTTCCGCTCCCCCAGGTGAATTTTCCTTTTGCCAGCTCGGGTTCGGAGGGAGCCACGCGGATTTCGTAGCTTGTCTGAAGCACTCCCCTTTCCGCGCTTACCAGTTCCCAGCTCAGTCGCGGTTTTCGAACATCGATCCCGAGAGGATCCACTTTGTACTCGCAGCGAAGGTTCTTAACCGTGAGCGGATTGTCGCCAAGTGCGCGGGCCGCCGCCAGCAAGGCGAATATGCCGGTCCATGCGACGATTCTGAGTTTCCAATTCATGCATTGTCTCCTTGTCGCGCGCCAACGGCCCAAGCTTGGTTTTTGACCGGTCCACGTTTCGGCAGACAGGAGGGCATGATATATCATGCCCCTGGCGAGCGGAATGAAGCGTGGAGGCGGATATGTCATTACGGCGGGTGAAGAAACGGATACGAGCGAAGCCGGTGTAGGTTTCTAGGCGGAGCTTGCTGAAGAGTGTGGGGCTTTCTCCAGGGCTTGGCGATCCCAGTGGGCGAGGTGGGCGCCGGCTTCGTAGGTGGACTGACAAAAGTCGAGCAGCGCCGCGCTAGGAGAGGAAGCACGGCGGACATCGTCATACATCACAATAAACTCGTTGAGCTGCGGGTGGTAGATCGCGGCGTCCGGCCGAACGCGGGATTCGCGGAAGCCCGGCGGCTCAGGAGCCATGTAGGAATAGAAGGCTGCTCCATCAAGGCCACTTCCAGGCCAAAAGCCGACGCTGCTGACCTCGTGGGAATAGGCTTCTCGCGTGATGGAATCAGCGCCCCCGCGCTCGGGGGCACGACGGCCCGAAAAGCGGGTGACGGCAAGGTCGAAGCTGCCCCAGAAGAAATGTACGGGGCTGGACTTGCCGACGAAACGAGAGCGGAACTCCTGAAAGACGCGGTCCACGGAGACAAGGATTTGCCAGAACCTGCGCGCATATTCCGGATGGTAAGAGGCATGAACGCGATCCTGGTCAAAGGGAATCGGGTCAGGGATTTCCACGGGCATTCTCCAAATCTTGACGTCGATTCCGGCCGAACGAAGCATCCCCAGAAAGTCCTGGTAAAAGTCCGCGACCGAGCGGGGAGAGAGCGAAATGGATTTGACCTGGCCATTGTTGGCTTGCAGCACCAGCTCGTGGTTGAGGAAATCGAACCGCAGCTCAAAGGTGAAGTGCGCGTAAGGAATCGCAGTGGTCGTGAGGCCGCGGGCAGAAACATAGAGAGGAACGTTCCACCAGTGGTTCAGCCTGGGGGTAAGCGCGAGCCGAACCTTGCCGACGATTTGCGTCCACCTGTGGAGCGTGGCGTAAGTGTCCTTCCAGGCTGCAAGCGGGAGAGACGGCCAGCACTCCGCCCTGTCGCTCATGGTGGTGCTCGGGGATTTGTGCATGTCGAGCATGACGATGCCCTCAGACAAGCAACGGCTGGGAACGGTGCCGCGAGCTAAGCGCGGAATGATGCGTAGATTAGCGCAAAACGTGGCGCTTGCAAACCGCGCGTGGTGGAAGTGGCGGTCCTGCAAACGAGGGCGTAGACTGCCAAGCCAGACGGCGAAGTAAGGAGGTGGACATGTCACTGCGGCCAGTGAAAAGGCTGATTCGGGCGAAGCCAACAATAGAAGGCGCGGGGGTACATTTGCGGCGGGCGTTTGGCTTCGGCAACACGAAGGAATTCGATCCGTTCCTGCTGCTGGACGATTTTCGCAATGACGTGCCGGCGGACTATCTGGCGGGGTTTCCGTGGCACCCGCACCGGGGCATCGAGACGATTACGTACGTACTTTCCGGCACCGTGGAACACGGAGACAGCATGGGGAATCGCGGGACGATTGCCGCGGGCGACGTCCAGTGGATGACCGCAGGAAGCGGGATCATCCACCAGGAAATGCCCAAGGGCGATCACGCCGGGCGCATGCACGGGTTCCAACTGTGGGCGAACCTGCCGTCGGCGCTGAAGATGACGGTGCCGCGCTACCAGGAAGTGAAAGCGCCGGAGATTCCGGAGACTACCGACGACGACGGGACAGAGGTGCGCGTGGTGTGCGGGAATTTCTGGGGAAAGCGCGGGCCGGTCGAAGGAATCGCGGCGGACCCGATTTACATCGATGTCAGCGTGCCACCGGGACGGCGGAAGACGCTGCCGGTGGAAGTGACGAGGCATGCGTTCGCGTACGTGTTCGCGGGCGCGGGGAAATTCTGCAACGCCTCGGAACCGCTGGAGGTTCCGACGGAGCCGGTGGGCTGGCTGGAAACCGCGCCGCCGCCTTCGGAGGCGGACAACCGCTCGCTGGTGCTGTTCGACCGGGGCGACGAGTTGATGGTGCAGGCGGGAGATGAGGGCATCCGCTTCCTGCTGGTGTCGGGGAAGCCGCTCGAAGAGCCCGTGGCGTGGTACGGGCCGATTGTAATGAACACCCAGGAGCAATTGCGCGAGGCGTTCCGGGAATTGCAAGAGGGGACGTTCTTGAGGGCGCGTGGAAAGAGCACGGCCAGCGGAGAGTAAGCAGAGGCCGGAACGGCAAGGAAATTAGAAAATCGAAGTTCGAGCTCGGTGGTTGTAACGGCGGCAGTTTGCAAGGCCATTGTGAAAGGCGGGGCGACGGTGTATGGTACAAAGAAGATCGACGGATTGAACGAACAGCACCACAGTATGCCTGACATGCGGAACCCGGCTCACCTGCAGGCGTACCCTACGCGGGCGAAGGTGCAACCCGGCGGGGGAAACCATTACAGGAGAGGCCACTTCGATGAAAGCTGTTGCTTCCAGGCTGCACTTTTCATCTCTTTTGTTCGCCGTACTGCTTGTCGTCCCGCTGTCGGTGATCATGGCGCGATTTTTGATCGCCTGCGGACAGTCGCCTGACCCGCCTTCGATTAAAGTCGTCAACCTGATTCCCGCGAGCCTGAGCGGCGAAAGCAATCAAGACAGCGAGCCGTTTCTGGCGATCCAGAATGAAAATCCGCAAGTGATGGTGGCGTCAGCGTTCACGCCCAATCCGTTTTCGATGACCGGGAACGCGCCGGTGTACGTTTCGCAGGACAGTGGACAAAGCTGGGCGCTGAACGCGATTACTCCGGTGCAGCGGATGACGTGCGACATCACGCACGCGATGGCCACGGGCGAAAATCATCCGCGAGGCGACTTGCATGCGGGAACGCTGGCGTGCGCGTCGGCAATCACGCTGGATGAGTCGGAGAGCAACGATGTTGCATCGAGTGCCGCGATGAATGTGCAATCGACGCGCGGCAACGTGGATCAGCCGTTTGTGCGCGCGATGGGCGTTTCGAGCGGCGACCGCATTTATGTCGGGGTGAACGACTTCAATCAGGCGAACGGGCACACGGCGACCATCGACGTGTCGGTGGACGGCGGCGCGACGTACAGATCCATTCCCATCGAAGCACGCAAGACGGCGGGACAGGACGGGCCATCCGTGCGGCCGGCGTTGGCCAGCGACGGCACGGTGTACGCCGCGTTTTTTGGCTGGAGGAAATTTGACGGGAAAACGGCGACAAGCGACGTCGTAGTCGTGCGGGACGATGCGGCGGCGACGGGTACGAATCCTTTTCGGGCGTTGAAGGATCCGTCGGACAAGCTGCCTGGGCGAGTGGTGGTGAAGAACGTTGCGATTCCGTGGTCCAATGCGCCGGCTTTGGGGCAGGAACGCATTGGCTCCACGCTTTCCATCGCTGTGGATCCGAATCGCAGCGCGATTGTGTACGTGAGCTGGGCGGACAAAGGGAACAAGGGAGACATCTACACGCTGCATGTGCGGCGGTCGACGGACCGCGGGGTGACCTGGTCGAAAACGGACCTGCCGGGGGCAACCATACACAATGCAACAAACGTGTCGCTGGCGATTGCCAACAATGGCGTGGTGGGATTTCTTTACCAGCAACTTAGCGCCAGACGCTGGGTTACCCATTTAGTGCAATCGCACGATGGATTTACCACCGCGAGAGACGTCGTGCTCGCAACGGTTCCGGCGGATCAACCGGTAGGGCAATTCCTGCCGTATCTCGGGGACTACGATTATTTACTTGCGGTGGGGAACGAGTTTCGCGGCGTTTTTTGCGCGAATAACACGCCGGACTTCGCGAATTTTCCGCAGGGCGTGACGTTTCAACGGGCGGCGGACTTCAGCGCGAAGACGCTCAATGATGGCGCAGGCAACCTTGTGCCCATTTCCATCGATCCATTCTATTTTAGCGTTCCGGTGATGCCCTGAGGCATGGTTGCGCGGAAGCGCGCGAGGATTGTGTGAACGCGCGGGAGGAGGAGGCAGCTATGAAGATTTCATCGTTGTTTCTCGGAGCCGGCTTATTGTTGGCCGTGTGCGGTTGCACAAACGCAGCGACGCCGCAAGCGGCGACCGATCAGGCCGCGCTGATGGGCAAAGCCAGCATCGTTTTTTCCGGCACAGTGAGCCAACTCGCAGCCACATCGTTTGCGGACGTGCCCAAATCGACGCAGACCATTGTGGTGCACGTGGATTCGATTGTGAAGAAGCCGGCGGCGGTGTCGCTGAAGAGAGGCGACAGCGTCACTGTCGAAGTGAAAGACGCGTCCGCGTTCCAAGAGGGAACCCAAGCCACTTTTTATACCGATGGCTGGATTTTTGGTTCGGGCGTGGCGGTGAAGGAGTTGGGACATGTGATGGGGGCGGCGGTCGGGCCCGTTCATGTGACCACCGCGGGACAAAACCCGCAGGGGACGCCAGAGCAGATCAGTGACCAGGAATTGCGAGAGCGCATGAACACCTCGGATTACGTCGTGGTGGGGCGCGTCACAGACGTTCGTAAGTGGAACGCCCCCAAGAGCAAGTCGGGCGCGCCTTTGCACGTCACGGAGCACGACGCGGATTGGCACGAAGCGGTGGTGGAAGTTCAGTCGGTGCTGAAGGGCGGAAAAGTCAAAGGGAACAAAGTGATTGTGCGGTTTCCGAGTCGGAACGATGTGGCGTGGGTGCGTTCGCCCAAGTTCACGAAAAATCAGAGGGGTATTTTTTGTTTGAACCGGGGTCAGACCAGCGGCGCGCCCACAACGACCGTGAGTGGCCAACAAGGGAACGTGTATACGTGTCTGGGGCATGGGGATGCGCTGCCGATGTCGGAAGAAGCGCGGGTGCGGGCGCTGCTGAAGAATCCATAGGCCGGTCTTGGTCACTGGACACCATGTTGAGCATGGAAGTTGGAGGCGCGGGGCGGAATCGAACCGCCGATAAAGGTTCAGCGCATCTGACCTTGCAGCGATGCAGAAGGCCGGTGTTGAATGGCGCGCGTTTCATGCTTTCCGCCGCGGGCTGGCGGCCGTCTTTGCGCGACGAGGATGTGCTGCATGAATCGGGCGTGGCAAGCTGCGAACCCACTCAACAACCTGCGCCCAATCAAACACGAGGTGCCTTCCAAGATTGTATACGGGAATCGGAGATGAACAGCCCCTTCTGATTTTCTCTCTTACCCAGGGCACATCGGCGTGCAGGCGGCGCGCCACTTCTTCAATAGAAATGAATTGATCGGGAGCTAGCCTGACTTCCCTTTGAAATATAGAAAACCTCTTACAAGGAAGGAGTTTGCGCCTGAAATGTAGCAAGTAATAATTTAAGATTGGGCTTGCATTACTGTATTTATTTGCTGTAATGTAGCACGTAT